>JAQSXN010000029.1 GCA_029256665.1 Paenibacillus sp. | reverse complement strand
TCAAGAGGACGAGCGCAAAACGTTTTCGCGGGAGCTGCACGACGGCATCGGCCAAAGCTTGTTTTCGCTGCTGATCCAGCTGGACCGCGTCATTAGCAATCCCGAACGCGCGGCGGAGGATCTCCGGATTCTGAGAGAGAACGTGGCAGGCTTGATCGAGGAGGTGCGCGGGCTCGCATGGGAGCTGAGACCGTCCGTGCTGGACGATATGGGGATCGTGCCGGCCGTCCGGACTTACATCGGCCATTACGAAAAACATTACGGCATCGAGGTCGATTTCGTCAGCACGCTCCGAAGCCGTCTCGGGATCGAGACGGAGACGGTCATGTACAGAATCATTCAGGAGTCGCTTACCAATATCGCCAAATATGCCGATGTCTCCGAAGCGGAGGTGTCGATAGAGGAGGACGGGAATGCCGTCACGACCCGGATCGCGGACCTTGGAGCGGGCTTCGAACCGGATGCCGCATCGACGGGCGTTGGTCGGTTCGGCATGGCGGAGAGGGCGCGCATCGCGGGAGGCAGCCTGCGGATCGCATCCGCTCCGGGCAGGGGCACGACCGTTACGCTTGTCATTCCGCATTAGCGGAACATTGGAATAGAGTGATGTATATCACATCGGATACCGGGAATTCGGCGTATAATAAGAAACAAGAAGGAGGTAGAAGGCCATGAGGGAAACGGCTTTCGTCCTAGCATACGCGAGTTCCCGGTCCGGCAGCCGCTAACGGCGTTCATGCCGAGCCAATCGGTTGAGACGGAATCGCGGAGCTATTATGCGGCGTTTTGTGAATTAATTCACAATAAAATTCGGGAGTGAATGATCATGATGAAATTTTTGAGGGAAAACGTTTATGCGGCCGGATTCTTGACATTGCTGAGATTGATCGTCGGCTGGACTTGGCTGGATGCGGGCTTCCACAAGCTGAAGGACGGATTCGACGCCGCCGGCTACCTGAACAATGCCGTAACCAATCCCGTTATGGACAAAGCGACCAACGAGCTCGTATATCCGACGTTCACCCGGTTTATCGAACACGCGGCCCTGCCTAACGTCAAGCTGATCAACGTCATGATCCCCGTCGGCGAGTTTCTGGTCGGCATCGGACTGATCGTGGGGGGACTGACGGCTGCTGCTGCCTTCTTTGGACTCATGATGAACTTTATGTTCCTCTTCGCGGGAACGGTCAGCACGAACCCATGGTTGGTCATGTTGGGCACAATCGTCTTGCTCGGCGGAACGAATGCCGGAAGATTCGGTCTTGACTACTATCTGCAGCCGCTGATTCGCAAAGGCTGGGAGCGCGCAAGAGGGAAAGGCGGGGCGGCGGGAGGCAAGCTTAAAGAAAAAACGCTATAATCGTAGGTCCGCGAATGCGACGCGGAGGAACGCTGCCGGATTTGCATGGAGGTGAAGCGAACGCGTGCGGAGAATGGCGGAGAATGGGAGGGCCGGTGCGCAACCCGGCGGCAAATAAGCGAATATGCGCTTTATAGCGCGAGGCGCCTTCGGGGCCGCGGGTATCGCGGCGCGGGGGCGCTTTTTTTAATACAAGAAAGTAAAAGTTATCTCTATGCCGGGCTTATATTTCTCGGAATGCAACGCGCTGCGCCGCCAAAGGACGGCGACGACCGTTTCGCCTTGCTTGTTTGAAAATATCTTGGATTCTGATAAACTATTAGGTATAGGCAAATAGATACAGGAGGTAATGAAAATGTTTGATGTTATGATGTTGTTACACGTATTGGGCGCGGTCGGAATGGGATTTTATATCGTGCTGCCGATCATGCTGGGGGGAGCCTCCAAGATGGACGGAAGCGGACAAGCCGGACTGGCCAAAGGATTGTTGTCCGCGAATCGGATTGCGCAATATTTTCTCATCGTACAGCTGCTGACTGGCGGCTACTTGATGTCGCAAGGCGAATACGAGGTCATTTGGATGATTATCGTGACGTTGTTGTTCCTTGGCATCGCCGCGCTGGGCGGGATCGCGACCAAGCCGCTCAAGCAGATCGTGTCTTCCATTCAATCCGGCCAAAGCACCGCCGCTTACGTAAGCGAGGCGAGAGTCATGAGCTTGATCATACTCGTGCTGTACGTGGCGATCGTGTATTTCATGGTTAACCCGATCTACTAATCATTTGAACCGGATTTCCAGTACATAGAGGGGGGGAAGCTGTCGTGCGTGTGGATTCACCGCAAATTATAACATTCGGAGAAACGATGGCCCTCTTCATGCCGGAGGAGCATAAATCCATTGAACGGGCTTCCAAGCTGGAGCAAGGCTTCGGCGGCGCGGAGAGCAACGTCGCGATCGGCCTCGCCAGGCTGGGAGCTTCCGTAGGCTGGTTCGGCGCGCTCGGCGACGATCCGTTCGGCAAGCTCGTTTTGAAAACGCTTCGAGGCGAAGGCGTCGATATTTCCCGCGCCAAGCTGAGCGGCGAAGCGCCCACCGGCATGATGTTCCGCGAGCATGTCGCGGGCCGTCTGGCCGTCCATTATTTCCGCAAGCATTCGGCCGCGAGCCGCATGCGTCCGGAGGATCTCGACGAGGACTACATTCGAGGCGCCAAGCTTCTTCATGTGACGGGCATCACCTGCGCGCTTAGCGAGAGCTGCCGCAGAACGGTGCGCCGAGCCATCGACATCGCGAAGGAGGCCGGCGTTCGGATCAGCTTCGATCCCAATCTGCGGCTGAAGCTGTGGTCGATCGAAGAGGCCCGCGAGACGCTGCTGCCGCTAGCCGAAGAGGCGGACTACTTCCTGCCGGGCTGGGACGAGCTTCGTCTGCTGTATCAGACCGACGACTACAACGAAGTGAAGAACAAGCTGTCGGAGCTGAAGGCGATCAGCGTCGTCAAAGGAATGGGCGACGCCACGATCGTGCTGGACAACGGACAAGAGACGTCCGTTCCGTTCTATCCCGCGGAGCAGGTCGTGGACACGGTTGGCGCGGGCGACGGCTTCTGCGCGGGATTTTTGGCCGGTCTCATGAAGGGAATGTCTCCGGTGGAGGCCGTGCGCCTCGCGAGCATTAACGGCTCGTTGGTCGTGCAGATGCGCGGCGACTGGGAAGCGCTGCCCGAATGGGACATCGTGGAGCAACGCATGTCGGCGAAGGCGTGGGTGGAGCGCTAATGGGAAACGAGCTTACCGGCGGTTCCAAAGGTCAACGTCGGAGGGAAGCGATTCTTCAACTGCTGAAGCAGCAAGGACGCGTTACGATTACGGAGATGGTGGAGCGGTTCGGCTGCTCGGAGGCGACGGCGCGCAGGGATTTGGAGCAGATGGAAGGGATCTACCCCGTCATCCGCACGATCGGCGGCGCCATGTACGACGGCATGGGCACGATGCGCGAAATGCCGTTCTCCGAGAAGGAAGGGTTATCGATCCTGGAGAAGGAGAAGATCGCCGCGCTTGCCGCTACTCTAATCCACGAGGGCGACGTCATCGGCTTGTCGGGCGGCACGACCAACTTTCTGTTGGCCAAGCTGCTTAAGCTTCGCAAAGGGATCACGGTCGTGACGAATGCGGTCAATATCGCGATGGAGCTGGCAGGCAGCCCGATCCAGGTCGTCGTGACGGGCGGCATCATGCGGCATAACAGCTTTGAGCTATGCGGCCCGCTGGGCGAAGGAATGATCGCGCAGCTTCATATCGGCAAGATGTTTATCGGCATCGACGGCATCTCCGCGGGCGGCGGCATCTCCTCCTACTCCGAGCAGGAGGCGCAAAGCGCCAAGGCGCTGATCAAACGCTCTCAGGAAACCTACGCCGTGTTCGATCATACGAAAAGCAACAAAAATTCGTTGTTTACAGTCGCCGGCTTGGGCGAGCTGAAAGCGGTCATTACGGACATTCCGCTATCCGGAGAGCTGGCCGAACAGTTGGAACGCCATCATGTCACGGTGTACGTGACGGAATAATGCCCTGCGCATACAATCGCCCCATTCGGAACTACGTATCCGGCTGGGGCGATTTTTTGCTTATTATGGGGATGGTGCGTAAGCGTGCCTATCGCTATGCTTCGAAACGAAGCTTGAACAACAGCCCCCACTCGATCTCCGCAAGCGATTCAGGCGAGAAGTCCTTCGTCGAAATCATGTTGGTGCTTGTTGCCTCGAAGCCCCATACATAAGCGTTCTCGTCAAGCTCGAACGTAGAAGTCACGCCATGATTGATGAGCCCCTGGGTTAACAAGTCTTTATTTCGAACAAACGTGAAGCCATATGAGCTTGTTTCCGTCGCGCCAACGTCCGCGATCTTTATGCTGCTCATCAGCTGTTCCGCGTTTTTGTCTGCCTGAGGCAAATCTTCTATCGAAATGATGAGTTCAATTTCGTCCTTTTCCTTGCGCGAGCCCTCACCGAATAGATCTCCAAGCGCTCCTGCCGAACTGGTCATCCGTCCATTCTCCCAAATCTCCAGCTCCATCCACACCTCGCGCGTTCCTTCGTATTTCAGCTTAAACGATCCGGACATCGCTCCCAGAAACGGCTTGAACTTGGCCGCCTTGCCTTCGAACAGATTGACGGGAGTCAATGTGAAGAGGCTATCTTGATCGACGTCATCGTCCCGTCCCGTATTTCCCTCCATGCAACCGCTAACGAACAGCATGACAGTAAGCAGGAGGAAGATGAATGTTCGGCGCAAATGAATACCTCCTATTCCTGATTATTCCACCTCCCAATCCTATCCCAGCCTCGCTGGAGCGTCAACCGACTCGGATGGTAAAGGCGGCAGTTGCCCACCGATACGCCAAAAAGGCGGCGAAGGGATGATCCCCTTGCGCCGCCATCTATTACGTACAAATATGACCTACTCCGCTTCGAATACGAGTCGGCCCCGCACCCAAGTATTCGTTACTTGAAGCGCATCGTCAAGCAGGACGAGATCGGCTTGTTTGCCCGCGGCGATGGAGCCCGTGCGGTCAAAGATGCCAAGCTCGCGCGCGGCGTTGCCGCTAGCCATCCGGCTGACGTCGCCGACGGATAAACCAAACCCGCCGTCCAGCATGTAACGGAACGCGGCAATCATCGTCAGCGAGCTGCCCGCGAGCGCGCCGCCTTCGGTAAGCCGGGCGGTTCCGCCCTTAACGGTGACGGCAAGACCGCCAAGCTCGTAGTCGCCGTCCGGCATGCCCGCCGCCTCGATGGCGTCGGTAATGAGGATGACGCGATCCTTCGGTTTTGCCGCCAGCATCAGCTTGATGGCCGCCGGATGGACATGCTCGCCGTCCGCGATCAGCTCCGCGTGGATCCGATCGTCCGTCAATACGGCGCCGAGCGTGCCGGGCTGGCGGTGATGCAGGCCGCGCATCGCGTTATACGTATGGACGGCATGGGAGAGGCCGGCATCCGCGGCCGCAATCACTTCGTCGTACAAAGCGTCCGTATGGCCCGCCGAGGCGATAATGCCTTGACCGGCAAGCCAAGCGATCGTTTCGCGCGCTCCGTGTTTCTCGGGGGCAAGCGTCAGCAGCTTGATCAGGCCGGGATATTGTTCGCACCACTGCTCGAGCCAAGGAAGCTGCGGGTCATGGATGTAAGCCGGATTCTGCGCTCCAGGCCATTTCTCGCTGATGAACGGGCCTTCCAGATGGACGCCGATCAACGGCGTAAAGGCCATATCCTGCTTCGCGTACTCCGCAACGGCCGCCAACACCGCCTCGATCGCTTCCTTGCTTGCGGTCATCGTGGTAGCCAGCATCGCCGTCGTGCCGTGTTTGGCATGGAAGGACGTAATGAGATCATAGCTCTCCCGGTCGGCATTCATGAAGTCGCCGCCGAAGCCGCCGTGTACGTGAATATCGATGAAACCGGGCAAGAGCAGACCGCCTTTGCCGTCTACAACGGACCAATCTTCGCGTCCGGGAGGAATGTCCTTGCCCCTGCCGACTTCGGCGATCGTTCCACTGTCTACGATAAGATAGCCCTCCGCGATTTCATCCTCGAGCACGATCCGGGCATTGGTTACAATAAAGCTATTGTTTAAGGCCGTCATCTAGTCCAGCATCCTTCCCGCTTCCCGATCAAGCAGCACGATAACCCTCGGATGCGTCTGCAGCAGCGAAGCCGGCACCTGCGTCGTAATGGGGCCGGTTAACGCTTCCTTGACGATCTGCGCTTTGTCCGCGCCGCGCACGACGAGCAGAATCGTGTTCGCCTTCAGAATAGAACCAACCCCCATCGTAAACGCCGCAGTGGGCACTTCGTCCATCGAAGAGAAGAAACGGGCATTCGCCTCGCGCGTCTCTTCCTTGAGCGCCACCACATGGGTCCCGGCGGAAAGCGCGGCGTCCGGCTCGTTAAAGCCGATATGCCCGTTGTGACCGAGCCCGAGCAATTGAATATCCGCATGGCGTTCCTCCAGCATATCTTCGTAACGCTTGCATTCGGCCTGCGGATCGCTTGCCATGCCGTTAGGAAGATGGATGCGGGCGGCCGGAATATCGATATGGGAAAACAGGTGTTGGTTCATATAATAGGCATAGCTTTGATCGTTATCAGGCGTCAGGCCGACATATTCGTCCAGATTGTATGTCGTAACGCCGCCGAAGCTTACGTTTTGTTGTTTGGCTTGTTCTACTATTTTGGCATAAATGCCGATCGGTGTCGATCCGGTGGCAAGTCCAAGCACGGCGTCGGGCTTCCGCCCTACGAGATCGATAAACAAATCGGCCGCGAACGAGTCCAGCTCCTCCGAGGTTTCGAAAACATGAATCTTCATGACAATTCCTCCAAGAAAGTTATTGTTCAGTTCATTTAGATGTCTTTAGTTTAATTGATTTCAAGTGATTATTCAATATTTATGATCGATAATATCAAATATATGATTGAAATGATCATATTAGAACGGCGAATCGCCGGGTAACCAGGAAACATCGTTTGCGATGTCCTGAACGTGGAGGGTCAACCCCGCTTGGAAGCGGGACGAATCAAATTATGGTATGCTAATTGAAATAGCGGAGGCGATAAGCGCCGCGCAGACAACCGGGATTATCGGAAGGCGAAAAGAGAAGGAGAAATCAACGTGACGGATCATAGACGAAGCGGTCGGGACGCGACGTCCGCGCGCAAGGGCGAGCATATCCGAATCTGCTTGCAAGAAGAAGTGGGCGGAGTCGGCGTGCGGACGGGCTTCGAGAAATACCGTTTCCGGCACAACGCGTTGCCGGAGCTGAACTTGGATTCGATTCGACTGGATACGGGGGCATTCGGACGATCGCTTAAAGCGCCGCTTCTGGTCAGCTCCATGACGGGCGGCACGGATGCGGCTGGCGCGATCAATCGGCGGCTAGCCGTGGCGGCCGAGGAGCGGGGCTGGGCAATCGGCTTAGGCTCCATGCGCGCCGCCATCGAGAACGAGGAGCTTGCGGCGACGTTCCGCATTCGGAAGGAAGCGCCGACTGTGCCGATTATCGCCAATCTTGGCGCGGTTCAATTAAATTACGGATTCGGCGCGGAGGCTTGCCGCCGGGCGGTCGATTTGTCCGAGGCGGACGCGCTCGTCCTGCATCTGAACAGCATGCAGGAATTGTTCCAGCCGGAAGGCAACACCGACTTCAGCGGGCTTCTGGCCCGTATTGAGATCATATGCCGCGACTTGCACGTGCCGGTAGGCATTAAGGAGGTAGGCTGGGGCATCGACGGAGCGACGGCTCTGCGGCTGAAGGAAGCCGGGGTTTCTTTTGTCGACGCCGCCGGGGCGGGCGGAACCTCCTGGAGCCAAGTGGAGAAGTTTAGGACCCCGGACCCCATCATGCGGGAAGCGGCGGAGGCGTTCGCCGATTGGGGCATTCCGACGGCCGACAGCGTCGCGCAGCTTCGCGGCGCGTTGCCTGACGGCTTGATCATTGCAAGCGGAGGCCTGTTTAATGGAGTAGAAGCTGCTAAAGCGATCGCTCTCGGCGCCGATCTGGCCGGGTTCGGACGGGCCTTGCTTCCGCAAGCCGCGGGCGGGGATCGGGACTGGTCGGTCGAATCGTTGATCGCGCAGTTCAGCCGGATCGAATTCGAGCTGAAAGCGGCGATGTTCGGCATCGGCGCGGGCAATCTGGACGAGCTGAGGCGGACGGATCGGCTCATCCGCTCCGAGTCGCAGCAAGCATTTACGTAGGCGGATCCTCCGATAAGGAGGGACGCCAAGGATAAACATGGCGGTGAGAATATGATGAAAGAAAGCGATATCGTTACGGAATTGCCCGAAGGGTGGCTGCGGGTCAAGGTGCCGCTGCCGTTCTCGCTTAAGTGGGTCAACAGCTATCTCGTTCCGGAAGGGCAGGGATCGGGATATACGGTCGTGGATCCGGGCCTTCGCACGGATGATGCGGTACGGATATGGGGTGAAACGTTGCATGAACGCTCGATCGACTGGGGCGACATCGTTCGAATCGTATTGACGCACCAGCATCCGGACCACTACGGATTAGCGGGATATATGCAGGAGAAAAGCGGAGCGCCGGTGTTCATAACCGAGCGTTCGCATCGTTATGCGCGGCGCCTATGGGGAGGCGGCGATGAATATGGGGAAGCGTTAAAAGCGCTGTTCCTATCGCATGGCATGCCGGCCGAGCCGATGCGGGACATTAACGAAAATTTGGAGAGTTTCGTAGCCCGGGTGTCACCGCAGCCCGAAGTCGCTTATATGCGCGCGGGCGGGAGACTAACGATGAACGGCCGGGAATGGGAATTGATCGACGCTCCGGGACACGCGTACGGGGCGGTCTGCCTGTACGACAAGAGCAGGCGCTGGATGTTGTGCGGCGACCAAGTGCTGCCGCGCATCACGCCGAACGTCAGCGTAGTGCCCGGCGAAGAAGAGGATCCGCTCGCCGATTTTCTCGGAAGTCTGGAGCAGCTCCAAACCTACGATGTCGAGCTTGCGCTTCCAGGTCATCGTGATCCGTTTACGAATTTCCGCGAACGGATCGGAGAGCTTCGGTCGTTCCACGCGAGACGGCTTGCCGATATGACGGACCGTTTGGCCGAGCAGCCGGCAACCTCCTTCGAGCTATGCGAAGCGATGTTCGGCACGCATCTCAGATCGAATCCGCACAATTTGAGGTTCGCGATGGCGGAGACGCTGGCGCATCTGTTCCATCTGGAGCTGCGAGGACTCGCAAGCTCGCGGACAAGCGGCGGCGTTATCCGCTATTATGCCGATCCGCGGGAAGAGCGCTGACATGCTCGCCGGCTTTTACCGCAGACGCATTCGCAACAGCCTCTTCGGCAAGTGGATTCTGTTGTTCGCGCTGATCGCGGTGGTCTTGATCGTAGCCTTGGCGTCCGCGGCTAATTATTACTTGTCGGAGTCCGTCGTGGAGGAAGTGCTGGACAATCAGCAAGAAACGATGGACGCCGCAAGCGAAGAGCTTGTCCGAACGTACGAGTCGGCGCAAAACGCCGTCGAAAACGTATATCGGAACCCCGTGCTCGCGGACCATGTAGCGTTCCTGCTCCAACATTCCTTCGACGAATATATAACGCACAAACTCAATAGCTTCTATGAACAAAACGGCGAGGGCGTTAACTTGCTGACCTACTTCGATAATTGGATCGACGATCATCCGAGCGCGGAGTATCTGCTGCTGTACAGCTCGGAGAGGCAATTTATGTACGCGTTCAAGCAGCAAGGGCAATCCAAACTGATCGGGACGCATGCCGGCCATTCTTACATACCCGACGCGCTGAGTTTAGAAGCGCTGCCCGTCGGGCTCCCCAACGCATGGCTGCTCAAGGAGCTTGGATTAAACGCCCGCGAAAGCGGGCTGATTTCCGTTCGGGTGCCGATCAATGATAAGAACACGTACAAAAACATCGGTCAGATGCTCGTTTTCTATCGAACCGACGCGCTCGACCGTACCGTGCGGCGCTTCTCCGAAGAACGGAAAGGATCCATCGAGGTGCTGTCGGCGGAAGGCTTCGTCTTGTACGATTCCGCGGGCAGACATGACGGGGAGCGTCATCCGAGCGCGGAGATCTTGCATTCGCTTGACGCGGAGGAGAGACTGAAGGAAAAGGCGTACGTCAATAAATTGACCAACAGCCAAGCCGGCTATACCGTCGTCGGCATTGCCCCGAGAGCGGAGGTGGCGGAGGCCTATAAAGGTTTCCGGCTCGCGCTCGTTCTCGGCGCGGCGATCAGCGTCGTGTTTGTCGTGCTTGTTCCCGGCGCGCTCGTCGTCAATTACGCGAAACGAACGGGCAATATTATAAGGGTTATGCGCAAGGTGGAACAAGGCGAGCTGACGCCTCGCATTCCCGACGACAAGGATGACGAGCTGGGACAAATTTCCCGGAGCTTTAACGAAATGTTGGACGAGCTGTCGCGTTACATCGACCGGGTATACAAGGCGGAGATCAGGGAGAAACGCACGGAGTTCGCGGCGCTTCAGGCGCGCGTCAACCCCCATTTCCTATACAATACGCTGGAAGTCATTCGCATGAGGGCTTTGTCCCAAGGCGCCGACGACGTAGCGGAGATGATCTACAGCCTGTCCGCGCTGTTCAGGAACATCGTCCGCGACAAACCGGTCTACACGGTGAAGGACGAGATCGAGATGTGCAGGTTATACCTGGAGCTGTTCCGAATCCGCTACAAAGACAAGTTCGCTTACGGCATCAAGATCAGACCGGGTTCCGGCAGCGCGGAGACGATGAAGCTTCTGCTGCAGCCCGTCATCGAAAACTATATCGTGCACGGCATGCGGCATGACGGCGAGGATAACCGAATCGAGATCGAAGCTTACAAAGAAGGGGACGTCATCGTCATTGACGTGCAAGACAACGGAACGGGCATCCCGGAGGATAAGCTATCCGAAATTAACGCGGGCGCGGGTCAGGCGGGAGAGTCTGGGACAGAGGGGTCGTTCGGACTCAATAGCGTGCGCGAACGGATCCGGCTGATCTACGGGGAAGAAGGCGGAATGACGGTGGCGGGCCGGGATGAAGGTGGCACGCGGGTCACCTTGACGTTCCCGGCAAGGAAAGGAGAACAAGAGATGCATGTATAAGGTATTTCTGACGGACGATGAGCCGTTTATACTGGAAGGGCTTCGCGACGCGCTCGATTGGTCCAGCTACGAGCTCGAGATCGTGGGGACTGCGGAGAACGGTTTGAAGGCGCTGGAGAAAATGAGAAAAACCCGGGCCGACATTCTGATCACCGACATTTCCATGCCCGCGATGAACGGGCTGGATCTCATCCGCGAAGCCAGGCGGATTAATCGCGATCTGCATGTCGTTATTTTGAGCGGCTTCAACGATTTCGATTATTTGAAGCAAGGCATGCGGCTTGGAATCGAAAACTATCTGCTTAAGCCCATCAATCTGCACGAGCTGAAAGCGACGCTCGAAGCCGTCATCGAGAAGCTCGACCGGCGCGGAAGGGGAGCGGAAGAATGGCTGCGGGAGGATATCGGCGTCCTTCGCGACAATATCGTGAATCGTTGGCTAGGCGGAGAGATCGGTCCGGGAGAGCTGCACGAACGCGCCGAGATGCTGGGTCTGGAACTCGACAGGGAATTCGCGCAAGTCGTATTGGCGAAGGCGGACACGCGGGAGGAGGCGCTCCGCTTGGAGCTGCAGCGACTTGCGGAGCGGGAGGGCTTCGGCATTCCGTTCCGCGACCGCGAAGGCGTCGCCGGCATCGTGATGTTCCCGGAACGGCTGGAGGACGGCGGATCGGAGGTTCGGCGCTTGCTGGATCGCGTGCGCGTCAGGTTGCCTGACGTAGGCGTAAGGCTCTCGGCCGGCGACGTCGTTTCCGGGGAGGATCAGGCCGGAAGGAGCTACGAGCAGGCCAAAAAAGCGATGGCGTTTTCTTTCGTCCATCCCGAGCTGGAGCTGCTGGCTTACGGGGCGCTCGCGACCGACCGGATGTCGGCGGACAAGTCGCTGACGCTCGATTGGGGCGATTATGCCAAGCTGCTGGCGGCGAAGGAGAAGGAGCGGCTGCTCTCGCGAATCGACGAGGATTTCATAAGGCTCGCCGAAGCGCCGGGCATGACGCCGGCACGGCTGCACAACGCGGCTTTGGAGCTCATGCTGCAGCTCAAGCTGGAGCTTGGCGCGATCAAAAAAACGTCCGAGCCGGGGCTTGTCGGAGAAGATGCGGCGACCAGGGTCATGGAGTCCGGGACGCTGCAAGGCATGACGGCCGTCGTGAAGGAAGTCGCGGAGAAGGCCGTGGAGTCGCTGGTCAGCGACACCAAGAGCCCGGTTATCGGCCAGATCCTGTCCTTGATCCAAGAGAATTGCGCGGGCGAGCTGTCGCTCAAGTCCCTCAGCGCCCAATACAACATTCATCCGGTTTATCTCGGCAGGCTGTTCCAGAAGGAAACGGGCGAGTCGTTCTCGGAGTACGTGAACCGGTTCCGAATCGAACGGGCCAAGGCGCTTCTTGGCGATTCCCGCCTGAAGGTGAACGAGATCGCGCGCATGGTCGGGTATTGGGAGATGGGCTACTTCTACAAGCAATTCAAAAAACACGTCGGCGTATCGCCTACGGATTATAAAGCGTTGCTCTAGGCATAGTAGCCAGGGCAACGTTTTTTTTAAAAATATAGGAAAGTAAATCATTTTACCACACTTTCTCTATATTTCTCGGAATGAAACGCGCTGCGCCGCCAAAGGACGGCGACAACCGTTTCACCTTGTGACCCGTCCGTCGCCGCAATGCGATTCATGTCGAATTTTGCAACAGCAAGGTTTATTTTGGAGACGATAGGTTTAATAAGTCGCCTATTTGTAACTGTTTTCATGCGCTACTGTTGTAGTAGGCCAACTGGCCGGACAGATTCGAATAGACAAAGGGAGGAAATGAAATTGGGGAACTTTAACAAGAGAATGCTGCCGATCACGGCGGTTGTGCTGGCATCGACGTTGGTGCTGGGCGCATGCGGCAAATCCGATGGCAATGAAAGCGCCGGCGGATCGGAGAAGCCGGTCGAACTGATTTGGTACACGATCGGCACGCCTCAGAAAGACGTAAACCGCGTAATGGAGGAAGTAAGCAAATATACGCAGGAGAAAATCGGAGTCACGGTCAAGATGAACATGATCGACTGGGGCGACTACACGCAAAAGCTGCAGGTCATGACGGCTTCCGGCGAGCCGATGGATCTGATGTTCACATCCTCATGGGCTTTCGATTACGTGCAGAACGCGCGTAAAGGCGCTTTCCTGGATATCGGCAGCCTGCTCGACGAGTACGGCAAAGGAATCAAAGAGACGCTTGATCCGGCGTTCCTGGAAGGTTCCAAGGTCGACGGCAAGAACTACGGCGTTCCCGCCAACAAAGAGCTTCCCGCGCAGGAAGTATGGCGCTTCAACAAAAACCTGCTCGACAAATATAATTTAAGCCTCGACGGCGTGTACACGCTCGAAAGTTTGGAGCCGCTGCTCAAGACGATCAAGGAGAACGAGCCTGGCACGGCGGC
>JAQSXN010000603.1 GCA_029256665.1 Paenibacillus sp. | reverse complement strand
TTCCTGTACGTACGTGGTTCATCTGACAAGGGTAAGAAGGAGGTCCTTGCGAAGTGAAGAAAATCGTTGCATCAGGCAAGACGATAGACGATGCTGTGCGTAATGGATTGTCACAATGGCAAGTCACGGAAGACCGCGTTAAGATTATCGTGCTCGAGCAGCCTTCCAAAGGGTTGTTCGGACTGATCGGCGTCAAAGAAGCGAAGGTAGAGCTGGAGCTTATTCCGGATCCGCTGGAAGAAGCCGAGCAGTTTCTTATCGAAGTCGCGCGTACAATGGGACTTTCTGCAAAGATCGATCGCAAGCAAACGAAAGAGGGTTACTATTTGTCCGTATCGGGCAGCGGTGACCTTGGCATGCTGATTGGACGCCGTGGAGGCACGCTCGACGCGTTGCAATACCTGGTGAATATTGTGGCTAACCGTTATTCAGACAGTCATCTTCGTATCGTCCTTGATGCAGAGGATTTTCGCGAGCGTCGCCGCAAGACGTTGGAAGAACTCTCCGATCGTCTCGCGGGACGAGTCATCCGCACGAGAAAGGAAGTCGTTCTCGAGCCGATGTCGCCGCACGAACGCAAGGTCATCCATTCGCAGCTTCAGAACCATCCTAAGGTAAGGACGTTCAGCAAAGGCGACGAGCCCAACCGGCGTGTCGTTATTGCTCTTAGATAAGGCGAATGCACCCAACTTAACCATACCGATATAACCGATTCGCAGCAATGGCTTCCAAGGTCATTGCTGTTTTTCCATTTTGCGCAAGACAGATGAAGAGGTGTTGATTGGCATGATTCACGATACGATTGCCGCGATTTCGACTGCCGTCGGCGAGGGCGGCATCGCGATCATCCGGGTAAGCGGACCGGAAGCTATTAATGGCATTTCACGGATTTTCGATTCGAAAATAAAGCTGAACGACGCCGACTCGCATACGGTGCATTACGGGCATATCATCGATCCATCGTCCGGCGAGAAGGTGGAAGAGGTGCTTGTGACGATGATGCGCGGACCTCGCTCTTTTACTGCCGAAGATGTCGTCGAAATTAATGCGCATGGCGGCGTCATCGCGGTCAAAAAGGTGCTCGACCTCGTTTTGCTGCAGAACGATATCCGCACGGCGGAACCTGGCGAATTTACGAAGCGGGCGTTTCTGAACGGCCGCATCGACTTGATGCAAGCGGAGGCTGTTATCGACTTGATCCGCTCAAAATCGGATCGGGCTTTCTCGGTAGCCCGCAAGCAAGCGGAGGGCGTGTTGTCGAAGCGGATCAAAGCGCTGCGGCAGACCGTCATCGAGCTGCTGGCTCATATCGAAGTTAATATCGATTACCCCGAACATGATGTCGAAGCAATGACAAGCGCATATATTCGCGAACAATGCCAGCTAGCCATCGGAGAAATCGATAAGCTGCTTAAAACGGCGAACGAAGGAAAAATTTTGCGCGAAGGCATCATGACGGCAATCGTCGGGAGACCGAACGTCGGCAAGTCATCGCTAATGAACGTGCTAACGCAGGAGAACAAGGCGATCGTTACCGATATTCCTGGCACGACGCGCGACGTCATCGAACAGTTCGTAACGCTTAACGGGATCCCGCTGCGACTGCTGGATACGGCAGGCATTAGGGAGACGAGCGACGTGGTGGAACGGATCGGGGTGGAGAGATCCCGAGACGCACTGCAGGAAGCGGATTTGATCTTGTTTGTCCTTAATTATAACGAGCCGTTGCAACCGGACGATCGACAACTGTTGGAGCAGCTTGAAGGCAGATCCGTCGTCGCGATCATCAACAAATCCGATTTGCCGGGCAACCTAGAGATGGATGAAGTCGAACGATATGTCGCGCCGGATCGAATCGTGCGCATGTCCGTTCTGGAGGAGCGCGGTCTCGACGGGCTGGAATCGACAATAAGCGAGATGTTTTTCGAGGGGCAGCTGGAGGCCAATGATCTGACTTATGTCAGCAACGTTCGTCATATTTCGCTGCTCAAGCGGGCGAAGGGCTCGCTTGAGGATGCTATCGAAGCCACTTATTCGGGCATACCGATTGATGTCATACAGATCGACGCAAGGCTCGCTTGGGAGTCGCTTGGCGAGATATTGGGCGATGAAGCGGGAGATTCGTTGATCGACCAAATTTTTTCACAGTTTTGTCTTGGAAAGTAGGAGGGATCTATTATGGGATATGTGGCGGGCGAATTCGACGTCATTGTGATCGGCGCCGGGCATGCGGGCTGCGAGTCCGCGCTTGCATCGGCGAGAATGGGCTGCGATACGCTGCTCTTGACGATTAATCTGGATATGGTGGCGTTTATGCCGTGCAATCCGTCGATCGGCGGGCCGGCGAAAGGTCATGTCGTGCGGGAAATAGACGCTCTTGGCGGCGAGATGGGCCGTAATATCGACAAAACCTTTATTCAAATGCGGATGCTTAACACGGGGAAAGGTCCGGCCGTACACGCGCTTCGCGCGCAAGCCGACAAATTCTCCTATCAGCATCTTATGAAGAAAACGATCGAAGAAACGCCGAATTTGACGCTTCGCCAAGGGATGGCTGAGGAACTGATTGTCGAAAACGGTAAATGCGTAGGCATCGTAACGAAGTCCGGCGCCGAGTATAGAGCGAAGTCGATCGTGGTGACGACGGGGACGTATCTTCGCGGCAAAATCATCATGGGCGAGCTGATGTACGAGAGCGGACCTAACAATCAGCAGCCATCCGTCCGTTTGTCGGCCAGCCTCAAGGAACATGGCCTGGAGCTGATCCGGTTTAAGACCGGTACGCCGCCGCGCGTGCATAAGGATACGATCGATTTCTCCAAGACGGAGATCCAGCCTGGCGACGAGAAACCGAAGTTTTTCTCGCATGAGACGGAATCCTCGGATAACGAGCAATTGCCTTGCTGGTT
>JAQSXN010000028.1 GCA_029256665.1 Paenibacillus sp. | reverse complement strand
AACCTGACCCGGCTTCGATCGTTTGCAGGATACGCGAATTCCCCCGCTAGCATAGATCTACCGATTTTATACTCGCTCTATCCAAGGCGAACCGGCTATCGCCGACCTTGGCGGCGCAGCGCGATTCAATCCGGAATTTATAGGCCCGGTATGGAGAACTTATCCTTTCCTACTATTCAAAAAAACAAGGCCCCGCGCTCGTCGATGACGATCGCAGGGCCGTGCCATTGCTACTTAAATCACTTCCAGCTGCTCTCGGTGCGGAAGCGCCGGATGCGCTTGATGCGGCTCCGTCTGGTACCAATAAGCGACGGAGGAGATGTCGTCCTGCAGCGGCAAATATTTGCCGCCCGAACGCCAGCCCAGCGCCTGCACGGTTACCCGGAAATCCGTTTCGAACCGGATGGGGTCCATCACATGCCAGCGGTACATGCCGAAACGCTGATTGGCGCGATACAGCCCGTTCGCCTTAATGTGCTGGTGCATGCCGAGAAACGGCGTCGAATACGTCACGTACTGGCCGTCCATATCCCAGTTCCACGCCCCGCCGAAATAATCCTCGAGCCCGGTGCCGCAGATCGTCGGGAAATCCGTGTCGCCGTCCATGTAACATTTGACCTCGCCTTCGCCCCACCAGTTGTTGCTGTTGACCTGCCACGCCAGATAGGTGCCGACGTAGTGGCCTTTTCCCTTAATGCCGTCAACAATCGTATGAACGTCCATGTAAGCCAGCGGGTTGCTGCGCCGCCACTGCGCGTGGAAATACGCCATGTCGTCCGGCACCTGCGTCAGCGAATAGTTGATCTGATAATAGAGCACCTTGCGCTCCGTGCCCACGTTCTCCATCGTGAATCGCGCCTTCTTCCGGAACGGCATCTCCCAGTAGCTGTTAAAGCCGTTGGCCGGGTTGACGGATATCGGCAGCGAGTTGACCAGACTGCGCTCGCACCAGCCGTTGCAGAAGAAATCCCCGGCAGGCACGCGAACCGACGGCTCCGCTTCGTCGTCCCAATAGATGTTGAAGATCAAGTGGCGCCATGACTCCACGGGGCATGTCAGCCAAATATGCTGAATGACGCCGGGACCGTCAATGTCCGCCATCGTAAACGTTGTGCCCGGCTCGATCATAACGCTGGGCGATATTTTCCACCCTTGGCCGAGCGTGCCGGAAGCCGCGAGCCCTTCTCCTTCGGTGGCCATCCCGCCCTTGCCCTTTTCCCCCGTGAAATTCTCGGGCGATACCGACCGCGTCACCGCGTTCGACAATCTCGCCAAGTTGCCGAGCCCCATTCCCATACCGTTAAAATCGTAAGACATCGTCGCATACCTCCGCATCGTAGGATGAATGCCGCTTATGGATCGGCAAGCGCTTGCAAGCTTTATACCGTCATTATAGCGGGGAGCGGCGAAGCATGATTTAGCAATTGTATGCTTTCTTTTGGCGATTATAATAATAGAAGAAGATCGATAGGCTGCATCAGCTTGGAGGCTAGGCTAATGGAGATGTCCGCGATAAGTACGCTATCGCCTTATATACGAGTGGCCATGGACCACTGGCTGCACCCGGGAACGGCGCTGGACGAGCGAATGTTGTGGGATTACGAGCTGCTATATGTGAAACAAGGAACGTTAGAAGTCGAGATCGGGGAAGAGAAGCTGCGGGCATCGGACGGGGACGTGCTGCTGTTCAAGCCAAGACAGGCCCATATCATACGGGTGCCGGAGCGCGGCCCCGTGCGTCAGCCGCATCTTCACTTCGACCTGCACGAGCTGCCGGACAGCGCCGAGGTACCCGTTTCGTTCAAGCACGAGAAGGATATGAGCCCGGAGGAAATCGGCTGGTTCCGCGACGACCTGCTCTCGGGACCCGAGCTTCGGCTGGGCAGCCTGATCCGGCTGCAATCCGTGCATCCGTTCGAGGAACTGCTGTTTCGGATTATCCGGGAGTTCGAGATGCGGCTGCCGTTCTACCGGATTCGGGTCAAAAGCCTGCTGCTCGAGCTGCTCGTCTGCCTGCTTCGGGACGCGCAGTCCCCGCCGCTCGCGGGAACGGGAGGCGGCGATGTCCGCCTGGAGGATGTACAGCTTTACCTCAGCGAGAACGCGGGTCGCGAGCTTGCGCTGGGGGAGCTGGCTGCGCAGTTCCATATGAACAAACACGATCTCATCCGGCGATTCAAGTCCGCTTATGGCATAACGCCGATCCAATTCCACCAGCAGATGAGGATCGAGCGGGCCCGCAGCCTGCTAAAGCACTCGCGGCTCAGCGTGCAGGATATTTCCGATACGCTCGGATACCCAAGCATCCATGCCTTTAGCCGCGCGTTCAAAAACAAAGAAGGCCGCAGCCCGTCCGCGTATCGGGACGCTGCGACCTCCTATTGAGCGGCGGGTAGACGGTTGCGGGAACGCGCCTTGCTCCTTTGTTAATTCGTGAAGATAATCGGTTGCGGGCATCCGCCACGTTTGATGCTATTCCGTAACGGTAATCGTCGTATACACGCTGGCATCGTAGCTGCTTTCCGGGACTTCCTGCGTCAAGGAGAAATTGCAGCTGGCCGTAACCAGATACGTGCCAGCCGGCAGCTTCAGCTCCTTCTCCGCGTAAAACGATTTCCAGAAGTCGGCATCCGGTTCGTTAGAACTGAATCCCCCCGACTTCACGAACGGGTACGACACCTTCTCCCCTTGCTTGAATTCCGTCGGAACCAGATCCGAGGTGCTCGCCCCGTCCATATTGAAGTTTTTCCCGTCCGTTAACGTAAAGACGACTTGAGCGCTGCTGGATCCCCAAACGGTGTAGCTCTTTTCCTCGCCTACATAGGTAAGCGTCGCGGACAGATTAATGGGCTCTCCGGCCTTGTAAGTCGTTTGGGCAATCTGGAGCTTCATTTCGAAGTATTCGTCCTTGCGCTCCAGCAACGGGCTCGCCAGCCTCTCCGTCAGCTTCGGGTTCATCGTAGCCGCAGGTTGTTCCTTTCCCTCGCCCGATCCGCAGCCGGCTAACGTCAACGCCGTTGCCACGGCAAGAATGAACGCCAGCATCCTTTTCATTGTCGCATCGCCCCTCTATTTCCAATATATAGAATAGACGTCCTTGATGCGCTTTTTGTTCCAGGAAGATTTGCTCCCGGGTAAAAGCAAAGCTCCTTAAGCGTTGCCCCCGCAGCACTTTTTATACTTTTTCCCGCTGCCGCACGGACAAGGCTCGTTACGCCCGACCTTCTGCATGGTTTCGAAGCTATAGACTTCCGCAGTAGACTTCGAGGCTGGGGCGGCAAACGGGAGAACGGACGCGGACGCGGCTGCGAGCGGGGCGACGATAGGCGCTCTCCGATCCTTACCCGGAGCTTTCGCCATCGGTTGTTGGCCTAATTGATTCCGCAGCGCGGATACCTCATCCGGCGCATTGCCTTTCAATACCCACATCCTGGTTTGATTATTAAACAGCGTAAGCGCGTCCGCCAGGTCGCGCATCTGAGCCTCCGACCCCACCTCGAGCTCCTCAAGGAGGTCGGATACCAAATCGCTTAAGGAGGCGCCTTGCTGAATGGCGAATGTGACGTGGCCAGCCATCTCGTCCGCGCTTCCTTTATCCACTCTCCAATGTTTGCGCAAAACCGCCAGGAGCGCCTTATAGCCGGCATGACGATCCACGTAATCATGTTCCGCGGCTTTGATCAACTCCGCTTCCGGGAACAAATGATAAGCCACGCTCTTCCTCATATTCTGGTCTTCGATTAACTCGGAGGGATCCTCGATCATGTAATGCCAGACGCCCTCATCATCGTATTTCAGACTGTAGTCATAGATCATCAAATCGTATACGACATGAAAGAACGCCACGCGATCAACAGGCTCGCCAGTCAGTTTCCCTACCAATTCCAGCAGCTGCTCATTGCTCAAATAACCATAATAAAACAACATGCCCCTGGTCAGATTCGCCCAACGCTCGTTGCGGCGGAAATTCCCCTTAATGGCAAGCAAATCAAGCTCGCGCATGGCGTCCGTTATTTCTTGCGGCATGAAGACATGGTGCTCCTCCATAAAGAGCAATCCGTAAAGTTGAAAATAAAAGGAGTCATAGTTGTCGTCCATCTTATGGGCCGGCACGACGCCATTCGGCGCCTTCATCACGCTTTGCAGCACCCGGAAACGTTCGGAATCCATTCTGCTCAATATATAGGCCAGCTTATCGACCACCTCGCCGGATAATCTCTCGGCCAGTTCGGATTTGTTCAATTGGCTAACGCCTTTCACACCCAGGGCCATCCGTAGATCGGTCAACTCGTCCTTTTTAAGACCTGACAGCCATTCAGCCAACGATTTTGAATTGGATTTCGGTTTGGGCATTACGATTATCTCCTTGTTTTGCCGATATTTGTCGTTAGTCTAGTTCAAGTATAACAGCAAATTCTTAAGAATAAACATACGGCGATCCCGTGGATCCCAATATGCGGCTTCGGCTCTTCTCGTTGCTGGAGGAATCTTCCGGTGTTAAGATGGATTTATGTCCACTCCTATTTTTACCACTAAATATCATATTCCGCCACGCCGGCCCAGCATCGTCCTTCGCCAACCATTGATCGACAAGCTTCGACACGGCCTATATCGCAAATTGACTCTAATCTCCGCGCCTGCCGGTTATGGAAAATCAACCTTGGTCAGCGAATGGATCAGCGATTGCGGGCGGCCTGCCGCTTGGATCTCGTTTGAGGAAGGAGACGACGAACCTACCCGATTTCTGGCTTGTTTCATTTCCTCCCTGCAGACTCTTGCGGACGAGTTCGGGGAAGGCGCGCTCGCCGTGCTTCAATCTCCCGGGCCGCCGCCCGCGGAGTCGATTCTGGCGGCGCTTCTTCACGATGCCGCCGCCATGGCTCCGTTCGTACTCGTCATGGACGATTATCACGCCGCGAAATCCAAGCCGGTCGACGAGATCATTGCCTTCCTGCTCGAGCTTCTCCCCGCCCATATCCATTTGGTGATCATCACCCGCGAGGATCCGCTTATTCCATTGGCGCGATTGCGGGTTCGTGACCAGCTCACGGAATTGCGCGCAGCCGATCTGACATTTAATTACGCCGAAGTCGACGGCTTCATAAACAACGTCATGCGGCTTAATCTGCCTGCGGACAAAATAAACGCTTTGGCATCGAGCACCGAAGGCTGGATTGCCGGCTTGCAGTTGGCCGCTCTCTCCATACAAGGCGATCAGGGTACCGGACGGTTCATGCAATCGATCACAGGCAATCACCATTTCGTGCTGGATTATTTGGTGGAAGAGGTGCTGCAACGGCAACCTGAAGCCATTCAGTCGCTACTGGTCCGGACCTCCGTCCTCGACCGTCTGAGCGGCTCCCTTTGCGATGCTTTGATGCCCGATCCCGCAATGTCAGGCCAAGAGCGACTGCTTGAGCTCGAACGCCGGAACCTGTTTGTCATTCCCTTAGATCAAGAACGATCGTGGTATCGCTACCATCACTTGTTCGCCGAATCATTGCGGAGACGGCTCAGGGATAGTCTGGACGAAGGCGGCATCGCGGAACTGCATAAGCGGGCGAGTGCGTGGCATGAGAAGCACGGCTTCGAGCTCGAAGCGTTTCGTCATGCCGTAGAATCGGCCGATACGGACCGCGCCGCGCGATTGCTTGAAGGGGACGGGATGCCGCTGCATCTTCGCGGCGCGGCCGGCATTGCGCTGAAATGGCTCGATTCGATGCCTGCCGCGGAATTGGACGCCAGACCCGCGCTCTTGGTCATGTACGGTTCCGTGCTGCTGCTATCGGGTAAACCGACGCATGCCGAACCCAAGCTGCGAACGGCGGAGATCCTGCTGGAAGGCGTCGAACAGGACGTCCGCGTCAGAGACTTGCTTGGTCTGATTGCCACAACCCGGGCTAGCTTGGCCTCGTTGTTGAATGCCGTAAAGCCTGACGGGGCCAACCGGAATTTGCTGACAGCCGAAGCTTCCCTCCGAATAACGGATAGCGACGATAAGACCGATGACCTTATCGGTCTGATTGCTCCCGCAAAGGCTGCTAACTCGGAAGAAAGCCGCGAGATCGATCTAACCGTCGTGGCGCAGGCCGACCGCGCTTTGGACTATCTCCGTCCGGATAATCTCTCCGTTCGGGCATCGGCCGCGTGGATGCTTGGCGTCGCTTGCCAACGGCTAGGCGACCATGCCGGCGCCCGGGGGGCCTACCATAATGTCATTTCGTACAGCAGCGTCATGGGACATAAACCGTTGGCCGTCTTGTCTCTTATCGGTCTGGGCCAGATCCATGAAAAGGACAATAGTCCGCAAATGGCAGAGGATTGCTACGAAGAAGCTCTTCGGCTCGCCAGCGATCTGCCGCTCCCTGCTCTCAGCGACGCAAAGGTCGGTCTGGAGCGCGTTCGGAGAGTCCTCCAAGCCGGATTGAAGGGCCGCCCGGGACTGATCGAGCCGCTCAGCGAGCGCGAGCTCGAGGTGCTCGCGCTCATCGCCAAGGGACTTTCCAACCGGGATATCGGCGATCGGCTCTTTTTGGCCGTGGATACCGTCAAAGGGCATAATCGCAGAATATTCGAGAAGCTTCAAGTGCAGAGGCGCACGGAAGCGATCGCGCGCGCGATGGAGTTAAATTTACTGCCGCCCTATAAACCACACTAAAGTGTCTACAGCCCCGGATCCCTCTTCGCTATGCTCCTTATAACACGAACTAAGGAGAGATACGCATGATTGGGAAGGCAAATGCAAGGATGGCGGGGGCATTGTTTTTGATATCGACGGCAGCCTACTTGATCGGGAGCGGATTATTGAATCCGCTATTGGAGCAGGGCGATGTTCTGGCGGGATTGTATGCGGACCGGTCCAACGTGATGGCGGGCTTGTTCCTGGAGTTGATTAACGCCTTGGCGGTTGCCGGGATTGCGATGCTGCTGTATCCCGCTTTGAAAAAACATAACGAGGCGTTCGCGATTGGGTATTTCGGTTCCCGGATCATCGAGTCGGTCATTCTATTGGTCAGTTTGGCCGCTCCCGTCGTTCTCGTCGCGATGAGCAAAGATTATGCGGCGACGGAGACGACAAGCCGGTCCTCCCTTCAAGCGATTGCAAATGCAGCGGTAGAAACCCATTTTATCCTGTTTGAGCTGGCCATGATCGTGCTGGGCTTCGGCAGCTTTTTATTATGTTACGTGTTATACCGGGCCAGGCTGGTTCCTCGGTTCTTGTCCGTTATCGGTTTTGTCGGGTATGCCGGTTTGTTGACGAGCAGTTGTCTTGCAATCGCCGGCCATGACGCGGGGGCCGCGCTTTATATTCCGGGGGCCATCTTCGAAATCGTTCTTCCGCTCTGGCTCCTTATCAAAGGATTTAATGACCGTGCGGAGAAGTCCTGATCGACTGCTCCTTTTTAGCGAAAGTCAAATGACCGACCGCTTCGTCCGCGCTTCCGTTATCCGTAACATTCACGGCTTAACGGCCCTCGAATAAGATCTATGTTTATGCCATATTGTTCGGGCATGGCGCTATATGCTTTCGGGCATTGCCGTATCATAATAAGACATGTCAGGATGACAATAAACGTTACGGAGGGTACCTATCATGCCTTACACGGCTAACGAAAATCGCTATAACGAAATGGCATATAACCGCTGCGGCAGGAGCGGCATCAAGCTTCCCGCCATATCGCTGGGCATGTGGCACAATTACGGCGGCCAGGACGTGCTCGAGAACGCGAGGGCCATCACGCGCGCGGCGTTCGACGCCGGCATCACGCACTTCGATCTCGCCAACAACTACGGTCCGCCCTATGGTTCAGCGGAGGAGTCCTTCGGCCAAATCATGAAAAAGGACTTCGCCCCATACCGGGACGAGCTGTTGATCTCGACCAAAGCCGGATACGATATGTGGCCGGGACCATACGGGGACTGGGGCTCCAAAAAATATTTGGTCGCGAGCCTTGACCAAAGCCTGCGCCGGATGGGCCTCGATTACGTGGACATCTTCTACCACCATCGCCCGGATCCCGACACGCCGCTCGAAGAAACGATGGCGGCGCTGGATCTGATCGTCCGCCAAGGCAAAGCGCTTTACGTCGGCCTTTCCAACTACCGCGAAGCCGAAGCGCGCGAAGCGGCAGCTATCCTTAAGCGGCTTGGCACGCCATGCCTCATCCACCAGGCCAGCTATTCCATTCTGGACCGCTGGATCGAAGGCGGTTTGCAGAATGCCATGCGCGAGGAAGGCGTCGGCATCATCGGCTTCGTGCCTCTGGCGCAGGGCGTGCTGACGAACAAATATTTGAACGGCATCCCGGCCGATTCCCGCGCGGCGGGGCATAGCCGATTCCTGAACAAGGACAGCATTCCGGAATCGAAGCTCGAGATCGTGCGCCAGCTGAACGATCTCGCGGCTTCCCGCGGTCAAAGCTTGGCGCAGATGGCGCTGGCTTGGGTGCTTCGAAGCAAGGGCGGCATCGAATCCGCGCTGATCGGCGCGAGCAAGGTGAGCCAGATCGAAGAAAACGCGCGGGCGCTGGACAACCTGACGTTTACGGATGAAGAATTGCGGTTGATCGACCGTATCTCGAGCGGGGACGGCGCAAAGGCGTAAGACGCCCCTCGTACTCCGCAGATCGACAAACAAGACCGCCGAGGGCAGCCTCGCGCGGTCTTGTTTGTCGAAATGGATAGCGGCGTCCCATGACTCGGATGTGGCTGACGGCTCGCAATAAGGTACAATATGGTTAAGCATAACCATCGAAAGGGGCCTTGCATGGCGATGATTGAATTTCTTCCGATCAACCCGCATCAGCTCGACCTGCACCTGATCCAGTTCGGGACCGAGCAATGCTCGCCTAATCATACCGTCGGCCCCGGCATCAGGGACTACTATAAAATCCATTTTATATTGGAGGGCGAAGGGCGTTTCGAAATCGGGGGCAACGAATACCGTCTGGGCCCGGGGCAAGGGTTTCTGATCTGCCCTGGCGTCGTCACCCGTTACGCGGCCGACGAGTTGCGGCCCTGGCGGTATTGCTGGATCGGCTTTGACGGCATTAAAGCCGCTTCCTTGCTCAAGCAAGCCGGACTTTCGAACGAAGAACCGATCTTCGGAAGCTCCGATCTCCCGCTGTTCGAAAACTTAACCGAAAGAATGACCGGCTCCCGGCCAATGGCGGCCGGTCGGGGCATGCTGTTGACTGGATTGCTATACCTCTGGTTGTCCGCCATTGCCGAATCCCGTCCGCCGGAACGAGAGAACGCCCCCGCGAGATCGCGGGAGCGTTACGTAGCCCAGGTCGTCCAATTCATCGAACGAAATTATGCAAGCCGCATCAACGTGGCCGATATCGCCCAGTTCGTCGGGCTGCAGCGAAGCTACTTGAACGCCTTGTTCCAGGAGTCGGCCGGCTGCAGCATAAGGCAGCATCTCATCGCTTACCGGATGCGGAGAGCCGGGGAGCTGTTATCCTCCACGGCGCTCTCCGTCGGCGACATCGCAAGATCCGTCGGATACGACGATCCGCTGCTGTTCTCCAAGATGTTCCGCAAGACGATGGGCACGTCGCCAACCGGTTACCGAAGCGGCGCCGACCGGTAACAATTCCAATCATCCGCGCCATGAGTGCGCGGCTCGACTATACAAAAAGCCGCCAATCGGCGGCCTTTCATTGGAGCGAATCATATTAGAGCGAACACTTCCGGGCTTATTTCATTTGCATCTCCCGAGTCGGTCCCATTACGCCCGGAACCGGCAGCCCGGCTTGACGGAGAAGCACCGTCATTTGACCGCGGTGATGCGTCTCGTGCGTGATCAGCATGCGGAGGAATTTGCCGCGCGGCATCGGGCCCACGAAGGTTGCGATCTCCTCTTCCATTTGATCGTCCGTCAAGGCTTTCGCTTCGCGGGCATACGCTTCGAGGATGGCTTCGTATTTGGATACGATCTCGGCCATCGTCGCCGGTGCCGGCGTACCGCGTTCGACCTTCGGAATCTGCAGCCCCGAGAAGTGGCCGAACCCTCCTGCGGTGACCACCAGATGCCATGCAAGCCAGCCCAGCGTGCTGTGCCCTTCGACGATGGCGGTGTTCATTTTGTCATCCGTTATAGCTTTAAAAACGGCTAGCGTACCTGCCGAAGTTGCTGTCCAATCTTCCAGAAAATCTTGCGCTTTACGGTACATAAGTCACTTCCCTCCAAATGATTTGTCGTCCTTACTAGTTTAATACGGCCAGAGCTTCAATTCAAATACGGTAAAGAGCCGACTTACGGCTTGAATTTGCCTCCGGACTACACTACACTTGACGTATCGTCCCTTGCGAGCGAAACGATGCGCGCGACGAGAGTAGAGGAGTGAGCGGACTTGTTCTTGCAATTTATTGAGGAACGCGAGCATAAAGAGGCTTTTTTGGAGCTTGCGCACCGGATCGCGAAGTCGGACGGCTTCGTAAACCGCAACGAACTGGCTTATCTGAAAGGCTGGATGCTGGAGCTTGGACTTGAAGATTGGCAGCCTTCGGCGGATGGCGGCCTCACGACGGCCGATTTGATCGGCAACCTGCGGGACGAGCGGCTGAAGCGCATCTTTTTGGCAGAGATGCTGTTGCTCATCTACGCTGACGGCAACTTCAATGACGACGAGAAAGCAATCTCGGACGAGATGCAGCGGCTGTTCGGCTGCGACGCCGATTCGTTCGACAAGTTCAGAAGCTGGGTCGAAGGCATGAACAAGCTCAAAGTGGAAGGCATGAAGCTGGTGCTTGGCGTTTAACTCCCCTGGTTCTGCGTTAAGACAGATCCACTGAACAATAAGACTTGATAAATGAGCAGCGCCCCGGCCTCAGTATCCGCGTCCGGGGCGCTGCTTGCTGTTTGTGCGTTTGCTTACAGCTGTCCGCTACGGGCAGGGAGTGCGACTGCAACACTTTATTCTTTGTCCATGGGATAAGGATGCCTTCGCAGCAAAGCGAATTGCTCCGCGAGATATCGCGGCGTATAGGGCATGTCGTTGCGCAGCCACGACACGATGGTGCCGATCAGCGCGGACGAGTTATGCCAGATGGCGATATCCTTCTGGATGCCCGATTTCAACCGGTGGTCCTCGTTATCCCGTCTTTCGGCGATGACCGTTATGATTCCCTTCAGCAGCTTGAGCAGCCGGTCGGTAAAGATCGTCGTCCGTTTGGAAGCCAACACGATCTTATAGAAGTCGGCGTTGCTTGCGATATGCTCGAGCAAGCTGAACAAGATCGCTCCGTCCGGATCCTTATCGCCATCGGCGTCGGCGTCCGAGGCAGCCGGCTTATCCAGAATCCCTTCGATCTCATGGGCCATTTCGTCCGCGATCTTCTCCATCATGTCGGGGATATCGCGGTAATGAAGATAAAAGGTCACTCGATTAATCGTGGCGCGCTCCGCGATTTTGTTGACCGACAGCTTCTCGATATCCATCTCTTGCAACAGCGACACGAACGCATCGCGAATCAATTGCCGCGTCCTGACGATACGCGGGTCTAGCTGCTCCTTTTTCCCATCCACCATTTTCTTCTCCTTCCGCCTGCACCTAAGCGACAATTATATGACGACTCGTCGAATATTTCGGGATTACGCTACATTTAGAATAACATTGTAAATTAAACAACAACCTTAGGGGAAGCTGTAGATTGATCTTTTACATTTGGCAGGACTATAATCTAATTTATACATTGTCAACTATACAACACATTGTATATTTAGTCCACAAACAGAGAGACGAAAGGATGGAGTTAGGTGAGTACAAAGAGAGAGACAACGGGCGGCGAGACCGCCGTCAAGAAGGGACCCATACTGTTCGTCATGATTTTGGGCGCGTTCCTGGCCACGCTTAATCAGACGATTATGAGCGTCGCCACGCCGGAGCTGATGATCGACTTCGATATAACCGCGGCGACCGCGCAATGGCTGACAACCGGCTATTTGTTAGTCAACGGCGTGTTAATTCCGATCACGGCTTATTTCATGCAGAGATTTACGACAAGGCAGTTATTCCAGACATCCATGATCATCTTCTTAGTCGGAACGATCGTTTCGGCTGTCGCCCCTGGCTTTGAAGTATTGTTGGCTGGACGAATGATCCAAGCCGCCGGCGCCGGCATCATTATGCCGCTGCTCATGAACGTCATTCTAACGCTATTCCCCGCGGAGAAACGCGGAGCCGCTATGGGCATGGTGGGTTTCGCCATTATTTTCGCGCCGGCCATCGGACCGACGACAGCCGGTTACGTTTTGGAGCAATTTAGTTGGGAGACGATGTTCTACGGCATGATTCCGCTCGCGGTCATCGTCATCGCATGCGGCTACTTCTATCTCCGCAACGTATCGGAGCAAGTCGCCACAAAGCTCGATATGCTGAGCGTAATCTTGTCGACGGTCGGCTTTGGCGGACTATTGTACGGCTTCAGCAGCGCAGGCAGCAAAGGATGGTCAAGCGTCGAAGTAACCGCCACGATCGCCGCGGGACTTGTCGCGTTAGCCCTGTTTGTCTGGAGGCAATTAACTTCCCGTCAGCCGCTGCTGGACCTGCGCGCCTTCAAGTATAAGATGTTTTCTCTTACAACCGTCATCGGCATCGCCGTTACGATGGTGATGTACGCCGATATGATGCTCCTGCCGCTGTATCTGCAAAGCGCGCGCGGTTACACCGCATTGGAATCCGGCTTGCTGCTGCTTCCCGGCGCGCTCGTCATGGGCTTCCTGATGCCGATTACCGGCAAGCTGTTCGATCGCTTCGGGGCCAAATGGCTGTCCATCATCGGCCTTGTCATCACGATCGCGACCACGGTCGGCTTCATTAATCTGACGGATCATACCAGCTATGCTTATCTTGTCCTGATGTCCACGGGTCGACGCATCGGCATGGCGCTTCTGCTCATGCCAATCCAGACCGCCGGCCTCAACCAGTTGCCTCGAAGTCTGAACGCGCACGGCACGGCGATCTCCAATACCGTGAGGCAAGTCGCCGGCGCCGTCGGCACGGCGCTGCTGGTGACGATCATGTCGGATCGCTCCACCACGCACGCCCAGGAGTTTGTGACATCGGGCGCCGCGAGCGGTTGGTCGAAGGAACAGCTCGCCATGGAAGCGACGATCCAAGGCATCAACGACGCTTACCTCGTCATTATCGGCATCGGCGTCGTGGGGCTGGTTCTATCCTTCTTCATCAAGCGGACTTCCCCGGCGTCGGAACCGCCCGCGGTGGGCGTTCGGTTGAATAAGGAAGCCGTTAACTAGTTCGGTTCGGCAACGTGAAGCGACACTCTTCAAAAAAGACGCTCTTCCCTTCGCCGGAAACATGGCGAAGGAGAGCGTCTTTTAATTTTATGCGCTCGCGGTGGGCTGCGGGCTTGTTGCCGCCAATATGTATGGGTCGATCAGATGATCGAAGCGCCTATTGTACCAGATGCTCGCCCAGGCCGCTTAATGTAGCATAATTTTATAGTATATCTCTCCCGATGCACGTCCTAACCCCCTAAAGTAGCATAATTTTATAGTATATC
>JAQSXN010000602.1 GCA_029256665.1 Paenibacillus sp. | reverse complement strand
AGATTGCAATATCGACGAAAATGGTCTACCATTAGATTAGAATTATTCTAAATTATTGAGATAACTTGTCAATCATTCGCATACAAGGAAAGCCCAATATAGATCATTCGGCGGAAGGGAGCAAGACAGAATGAACGTTTCGGCTGAGATCGACAAAATCAAACGCGCGTTAATGGAGAACGGCTCCAAGCTGACGACGCAGCGCGAGATCATCGTGCGCGTGCTGCTGGAGAACGAACAGGATCACTTGAGCGCGGAAGACGTCTATATGCTGGTCAAGGAGAAATTCCCGGAAATCGGCCTGGCGACGGTATACCGGACGCTCGAGCTTCTCGCGGATTTGCAGGTCGTGGCCAAGATGAATTTCGGCGACGGCGTTGCGAGGTACGATCTGCGCGGCGAAGGCCAAGAGCACATGCATCATCACTTGATTTGCCAAAGATGCGGAGCGCTTAGCGAGATTAAGGAAGATTGGCTGACGGATCTGGAGGAGCGGCTGGAGCGCGAATACGGCTTCAAGGTGCTGGACCACCGTCTCGATTTCATCGGCAATTACGACGAATGCACCAATAGCGAATGCAAGAAAGGCAATAAGGCGGTATCTTAACAAGCGCGCAATTCAAAAAGAACCTGGCCGGATCTTGGCGATCCGTCAGGTTCTTTTTTGCGCCTTCGACTTAGGGAAGAGAAGCGGAGTTTCCGTTGCGCCCGTCATGAAATCGCGCGACGCAGGCAGCACAGATACAGCTAACGCCGACCAACGGCTCGGGCACTTTCCGCAGCAGCTCCGCGGGAATCGTGACGCGGGCGCACCAGCATTCCCCGGCGTTCTCCGAACGCTCGGAAGCACAGTCGTTATCGTGGCCGCAGATCGGACAATTACGTTTCATGCGGTTAAAAGCGACTCCTTTCAAAAAACGGCAAATCCACGGCATTGAGTGACCAAGAGCAGACCTTGCCGTTGTTTGCGTTATTCGTCGGCGTTCAGAACAAACTTCTCGATGACATGGCGCACGCCTTCTTCATTGTTTGTAAACGTGACATAATCGGCGATCTCCTTGAGCGCTTCGATCGAATTGCCCATCGCGACGCCGAGCCCGGCGGCTTGTATCATCTCGCGGTCGTTCCATGCGTCTCCCATCGCGATCGTCTGATCCATCGTGCAGCCCAGATGCCGCGCCATAAATTGCAGCGCATGTCCTTTGGTGCCTTCCTTGTGCATAAACTCCAGGTAATGGGCTTTCGACTTCGTTATATGCATTCGGTCGCCAAGCAGGGGAGCCAGCTCCAAGGCGATGGCGTCGAGACGGTCCGGATCGTCGATGACAAGCATCTTGTTCATCGGCTTCGTGATCAGCTTGCCAAAGTCGGGTTCGATGCGGTACGGGATGTTGGACAGCCTGGAGTAGGCTCTGATCTTGTCGTTGTCCTCCGTGCCGTAAAGTTCGTCATCCACGTACAGCTGCAAATGCAGCCCGTGTTTGACGCAATAGTCATGCAGCTCGAGCGCGGCGTCCGTCGGCACGTTTCTTTCGTAGAGCACTTGTCCGTCCAGCAGCGTTTTGACTAGCGCTCCCTGATACGTGATAATAGGTACATTAAGTTTGATCTGGCGGGCAATCTTCTGCGCGGACGCGAACATGCGGCCGGTAGCAAGCGTAACGGTTACGCCGGCGGCGATCGCGGCTTCCATCGCGTTCCGGGTTCCGTCCGTCACGATCAAGTCGTCGGTCAGAAGCGTGTCGTCCACATCAATGGCAATCAGCTTATACATAAGTACGGTAAGGCTCCTCTCGGCGATCCAGCCCTAGTCTGCATCTGTATCTTCATAATAAGGTTGATTGTAACGAAATTCCAGCCTACACACAAGGAGATTCTCACATGAACAATTATACGTCATCGCCCGCGAAGCAGCGCTCCGGCGCCTTATATGCGATCGGGGCGATTCTTCTCTTGGCAGCCGGATTTATTCTCGGCATGTTATTTATGAGCACGCGTTATCCCATGATCAAGGAGCCGCTGTTCAAGCAATTGAGCGACTCGTATGCGCACGTGCTTAACGATTATCTCGAAGGCACGACGCCGGAGCAGCTCATTCAAGGGGCGGCAACCGGCATGGTGGCCTCGCTCGACGACCCCTACTCGAATTATTTGGCCGGGGACAAAGGGAAGGCTTATACGGACTCGTACGAGGGCCAGTTCTACGGCATCGGCGCGGAGATGAAGCAGGAGGACGGCAAGGTAATGGTTAGCCACGTCATCAAGGATACGCCTGCGGAACGGGCGGGATTAATGGCGGGCGACGTCATCTTCGCGGTGGACGATAAAGATATGACCGGCAAGACGCTGCAGGATTTGCTCGGCATCGTCCGGGGCGACGAAGGTACGACGATCCGGCTCAAAGTGCTGCGGCCAAGCGAGAAGGAGCCGATCGAATTTACGATGAAACGCGCCGCCATTCCGGTGCACACCGTCACTTCGGAGAGGCTCGCGGACGACATCGGGCTCATTACGATCAGCCGCTTCGCGGAAGAGACGGGCAAGGAGTTTAAAGCGGAGCTCGATAAGCTCAAGGCGGAGGGAGAGCTGAAGGGGCTGCTGCTCGATCTGCGTTCCAATCCGGGCGGCTTGTTGCAGTCCACGACCGAAATTTCCAACATCCTGATTCCGAAGGATAAAAAGATTCTCGACATCGTTTACAAAGACGAGCGAAAAGTCGTGACGTTGAAGTCGAGGCAGCAAGAGCCCTGGAAGGTGCCGATCGTCGTGCTGGTGAACGGACGCTCGGCCAGCGCGAGCGAGGTGCTGGCTTCGGCGCTCAAGGAATCGGCGGGTGCTGTGCTTGTCGGCGAGAAGACGTACGGCAAGGGCGTCGTGCAGGGCTTTAAGCAGTACAAAGACGGCTCCGTCATCAGCTTGACGGAAGCGCAGTGGAAGACG
>JAQSXN010000601.1 GCA_029256665.1 Paenibacillus sp. | reverse complement strand
CGGTGCAGTGCATAGCCGCTTCCTCCCGAATCGAGGCGCTTCGGCAGGACGAGGCCGGATTCTCGTTCCAGCCGAAAGGTCCGGAAGGCATTCTTGCCGCGGCAAGGTTCTATTGTCCGTCCAAACCGTTGTCGGCCGCCCGAAAGCGCCAAGGAAAGAGCGAAGACGTCCCGTTTGAATGGGATGCGCCTTCGTCGACTGTGCTGCTGAGATACGAGCATTGCTGCGATGCGGACGTTCTGGTGAACGTCTGCTTCTGAAAGCCGAACATAAGCCGAAAAGGAGACTAGATATGCCATACGAAACGGTAAAGCCGGAGCGGCTGAAAGCGATGCTGGAACACTGGAAGGAACGAATCTATATCCCGCTGAAGGAGCTGCGCGTCACGGCGTGGGTGACGCCGGAGCCGGTGCCGTACGAAGAGCGGATGTCCGGCAAATGGATGGAGTTGTTCCCGGGAGATCGATGGGGAGAGCTGTGGGATTGCGCCTGGTTCCGATTCGAGGGCGAGGTGCCGGAGTCGGCCAAAGGGGAGAAGGTCGTGCTGCTGATCGACGTCAACGGCGAGCTCTGCCTGGTTGACGACGAAGGTTCGCCTAGACAGGGGCTGACCAATATCAATTCGGAGTTCGATTACGAGCTGGGATTGCCGGGCAAGCGGGTCGTCCACGTGAGCGAAACGTCCGAAGGTTTGGAGCGAATAGATCTTTGGGGCGATGCGGGCTGCAACGATTTGTTTGGAAGATATCGAAGCGGCACGCTCAAGGAGGCGGCGATCGCCATTTGCCGAGAAGAGCTCAGAGGGCTCTACTACGACGCGGAAGTGCTGCTGGAAACGGCGGAACGGCTGCCGGCGGGCTCGGCAAGGAAGGATCGGATTTTGCAAGCGCTGTACGAGGTATCCCTTCTGGTGACCGAGATGAGCGATGAGCAGATCGGGAGAGCGCGCGCTTTGTTGGGCGAGCAGCTCTCGAAGCGGGGAGGCGATCCCGTACTGACGGTTCACGCCGTTGGCCATGCGCACATGGATCTTGCATGGCTATGGCCGATCAGGGAAACGATCCGCAAGGGGGCAAGAACGTTCTCGACGGCGCTCAGAATGATGGAACGATATCCCGACTACGTGTTCGGCGCGAGCCAGCCGCAGCTGTACGACTGGATGAAGCGGCATTATCCCAAGCTTTATGAGGAAATCAGCCAGAGAATAGCTGAGGGACGATGGGAGCCGCAAGGCGCGATGTGGGTCGAATCGGACACCAACGTTCCCGGCGGAGAGTCGCTGGTCCGGCAGCTGCTGTACGGCAAACGGTTTTTCCAACAGGAATTCGGTCAGGAAATGAAGTCGCTCTGGATGCCCGACGTGTTCGGTTATACGGCAAGCTTGCCGCAATTGCTCAAGAAATCGGGCGTCGACTACATGATGACGCAGAAGCTGTCATGGAGCGCGTATAACCGGCATCCGCACCATACGTTCATGTGGGAAGGGATTGACGGTTCGCAGGTGCTGATGCACATGCCGCCCGAGGACACGTACAACAGTCCGGCCGCGCCGCGTTCCGTCGTGAAGGCGGAGACGGAATATTTGGACAAAAACGTGTCGGAGCATTGCCTGATGCTGTTCGGCATCGGCGACGGCGGGGGCGGCCCCGGAGAAGAGCATCTGGAGCGGCTGTCCCGCGAAAAAAACCTGCTGGGGCTAAGTCCCGTCGTCCAGACGACGTCCGCGGAATTGTTCGAGAAGCTGGAGCGGAACGCGGATCGCTACCAGACCTGGAGAGGCGAGCTCTATCTGGAGAAACATCAGGGCACGCTGACGAGCCAGGCGAGGAACAAACGTTACAACCGGAAGCTGGAGAAAGCGCTAAGGGAGCTGGAATTCGCGGCATCGCTAGCCGGGTCGCAATGCGCATACCCGTATCCTGCAGAGCAGCTCGAAGAGATATGGAAGGAAGTTCTGCTCTATCAATTCCATGATATATTGCCGGGCTCCTCGATCAAGCGCGTATACGACGAATCGCTGGAACGTTACGCGCTGTTGCAGGAACGCGTAGACACCATGATCGCCGATGCGTACGGCGCCATCGCGCGCCGATTGCCGCCGGCACAGGCGGAGCAGGCAGAGCAGGTAATGCTGCAGGAGGGCGTCAAGCCGATTGCCCTCTTCAATTCCCTGCCATGGGAGCGGAACGAATGGGTCAAGGACGGGGAAAGGTGGATTCGCGCGTCCGTGCCGCCGATGGGTTATTCGATCGCGTTAGCCGCGGACGCATCCTCAGCTGCCATGGCGGAGACCGCCGCAGCGGCCGAAGCGCCGGCTGCCGCTAGAGAGCTTCATGCATCCGCGAATGGGCTGCTTCTGGAAAACGACCTGCTCCGCCTAACCTTCGCGCGAGACGGCTCGATCGCGTCGATCTACGATAAGGAGCTTCGGCGCGAAATCGTGCAAGCGAATGCGAACGCAAACGACTTGCGCGTATACAACGATGACGGCGACGCCTGGGATTTCCGTCAGGATTACCGGCTGACCGGAGGCACGGGGCTTCAGTTCGAGGACGCAACCGCCTTCGCGGACGGACCGACGGCAGGCATCGTCCATCGTTACCGGTTCGGCGAATCCAGCTTGACGCAGAAAGTCGTATTGACCCAAGGCAGCCGCCGAATCGATTTCGATACCGTCGTCGACTGGCGGGAGTCGGGCAAGATGCTTCGCGCCTCGTTCCCGGTGAACGTCCGGACCGATACGGTCAGCTGCGAAATCCAATTCGGATACTTAAAACGTCCGACGCATCGGAACACGATGTGGGATTACGCCAAGGACGAAATTTGCGCGCATCATTGGGTCGATCTATCGGAGCCGGATTACGGCGTCGCGCTGCTCAACGACTGCAAGTATGGCCATCGCGCGGAAGGCGGCGTGCTTGACTTGAACCTGCTGCGCAGCTCCT
>JAQSXN010000600.1 GCA_029256665.1 Paenibacillus sp. | reverse complement strand
CCAGAAGCTGATCGTCGACGACAACGCCGAAGCGATGGAGCTGTACTTACACATGACCGTCGTATTCGGCATGAGCGCGTTCGGTCGCTTGCCTTCGCGAATCGAAGCGCTTATGCCGCTGAACGGCAGACGGCATGTATGGAGACCGGACTTACGCCAGTTGCAGAAGTCGATCGATTATATGCGGCTCGTCAAGTCCATGCTGGGCGGCGATGACGCCGAGCGGGCCGCCGCTGCTATGGCCACGGTTTCCTGAAAGTCGGAGAACCGTGAATCAAGCATGATTAGGCGTGATTCATTCACAATCGTTTGTACACTGGCCTAGCCTATTAGCTTTAGTCCGACGACGCAACCGATGACGCCTGCGATGCAGACGATGCGAAGCAGGCTCTTCGATTCTTTGAAGAACGCCATGCCGACGATAGCCGCGCCCACCGTGCCGATTCCCGTCCATACCGCGTACGCCGTGGATAACGAGATCGACTCCAGCGCGCCTAGCAGCAGTTGAAAGCTGATGATAAACCCTCCGAAAAGGATCAAATTGTTGGTCCAATTGTTATTCTCCGCGACTCGTTTAATCCCGATCACCCCGACGATTTCCATTAAGCCGGCAGCGATCAACAATATCCATGCTGCGCTCATTTGGTTTCACTCCCTCCAACGCTGAGCTTGAGCCCGATAATAAACAACAGAAGCAACAGAATGATGCCAACCTTTGCGGGACTAATGCCGCCTTCCATGACGGCTTCAACGACGACGGTTCCGATCGTCCCGATTCCCGCGAATACGGCATATACCGTGCCGATGGGCAGAACCTTGGTAGCGCGAATGATCAGATCGAAGCTGAGCAGCAGGGAGATCAGCACGACCAGGGAGGGGACGGCTTCATATTTGAAGCCCATCGCCCAGATGATTTCCAAGGCGCCGCCTATCGCTACGTATAACCATGCGCGATTTTTGGTCAGAGGCGCCTTCTTTGGGGAAGGCGATTGTTGTTGATTCGGTTCACTCATCCATCATGCCATCCTTTCTTGTTTTCACTTAGAAGCTTGAGTCAAATAGGTATCGATAATACGCTCGATGTAAGCCATCGCCTCCCCGTCGAGACCCAGCACTTTGGCGTCCTGATCGGACTCCGGCCGTATCCACTCCCAATACTTATCCAGCGTATCGTTCTGCCCCCGGAACCACTCTTCTGAGGTGGCGATCATTCGCTCGGCTAGCCGGTTCTCCGTCTCGGGATCCGGCGGGGCGAGCCGTTGCTCGCGTACTTCGCGAAGCAGGGTAACCCAAGCGAAATTGCGGGGATCATCCGAGTCGAGACGCGGCAACCCTTCTAAAATCTCGATTTCTTCGGGCTTGAATTTGGTTCTGCGGAGATTGTTCCGAACCTGCTCCATGTCGATCGCGTCATTGTGCCGCATATGCTGAATGAACGACAACACCTCCGCCGCGTTAACGTCGCCTCGTATCTCCAACGTGTATAACGTTGTGTGCAGCATCCGGTCGAGCAGTTGAAGCTGCTTCACCTCGTTTCGGACGGCTTCGATTTGCAGTTGGATGGCGTTTTTCCAAGCTTGCGTTCCGTTTTCGGTTTGCTCGGCGCTGCCCAGCACGTCTTTGATCTCCGCAAGCGTGAAGCCTAGATGTTTCAGCGTCGTAATGTGCTGCAATCGCAAGACGTCTTCGTTGGAATAATACCGGTATCCCGATTCGGCGACATAGGATGGCTTGAGCAAGTCCAGACGGTCGTAATAACGCAGCGTCCGGATCGTAATGCCGGTATCGCTTGCGAGCTTTCCGATTCTGTACAAGATGGCGACCTCCCTAACTCTTCGACGTCAACAACGGGTCCATTACATATTAAAGGGTAACGTATAGGGGAGAGTCAAGCGCGGCCGCAATATTTTTCGAGGCTTGATCTGCGCTGAGGCGCTTAGGATACCGAGGCGAAAAAGTCGTTGTTGATTCAGCCGGCGCCATTTACAATAAGATGAAGCATCTTACAACAATGTTGCCACCGTGGGGGAGATTTTTTGTCAGACGATTTATTAGTCACGTTTCGTTCGCCGCCGTTGCCCTTTTTCATCGAATCCAACCGCACGACTTACCAGCCCGGCGACGAGCATCCCAATCGGACGAACCTGGGCGTTTTCGATATGCTTTTTATTAACGAAGGGACGCTGCATGTCGCGGAGGAAAACAACAAGTGGACGCTCACGCCTGGAGACGCTCTTATTTTGAGGCCGGATCGTTGGCATTACTCCTTCAAGCCGTGCACGGAGACCACGGTGTTCGACTGGGTGCACTTTCAGGCTGCAGGCGCTTGGGAGGAGACGGAAGGCAGCCAGACGGGCACGCTTCGCGGAGATTACTACACTTATGCGATCCGCTTGCCCAAGCGCATGAGGCTTAGCTATCCCGACGAAGCCAAGCTGATCTTCTCGCAGCTGCACGACGCCGCCAAGAGCTCGTCGCACGGCGCCTTCTGGGATCGGCAGCAACGCTTCCTGCATCTGCTGCAGATGATGGACGAGGGCTGGCGTTCCGACGCGGCCAAAGCGGCCGTTTCCATCGCGGAGAGAGCAGCGGCCTATTTGAAGCTGAATTATCGGAGCACCATCAGCAATGCGATGCTGAGCGAGGTGCTGGATCTCCATACGAACTATATCACGCGCTGCATGTCCGAAGTGTTCGGGTGCACGCCTCAGCAATATTTGTTGTACTACAGGCTGGATCAGGCCAAGCTGCTGCTGATCAAGACCGACTGGACGATCGCGCGCATCGCCGAAGAAACCGGGTTCCGTCAAACGCCGCATTTCTCCAGACTGTTCGCCTCGCATACCGGCATGCCGCCGCTAAAGTTTCGTAAGCGTTTTACGACGTGACGTGCGGATGACTGAGAGAGGCGATGAAAGACGCAGATGATCTCGGCCCGGCTCTCG
>JAQSXN010000599.1 GCA_029256665.1 Paenibacillus sp. | reverse complement strand
AACGCATTTCATGGGGAGTATAGAAGCGAAATAACCATATAGCCGCTTGCCTTTGGGCAGCAGCTATATTTTTTATGCCGTTTTTTGGTCGTGGCCCCCAATGTATGCCTATAACTTGAAATCTATAATGAAGAGCATAAGGGGCGTGAGAGGGAAGGGATGCAGATGGAATGGAAGGATGACTGGAATGCGTTTGTTCGAACGGAGGGCTTGGACTTGCTCGATCTGCCCCTCGACAGGGGAGGAGCTCTGCAGGGGCTGCAATTCGCGGTAAAGGATGTCTACGATATCCGGGGGCATGCGCCGGGGGCGGGCAACCCGGATTGGAAAAGGACGCATGCGCCTTCGGCGGAACATGCGGCAACGGTTATCATGCTGTTAGAGCAAGGAGCAAGGCTGATCGGGGCGACGCATACGGATGAGTTGATGTTCGGATTAAACGGCGAAAACGAACATTACGGCACGCCCGTCAATCCGCGGGCGCCGCAGCGTATCCCCGGAGGCTCTTCCAGCGGCTCCGCGGTCGCGGTGGCTTCGGGTCTGGTCGACTTTGCCATGGGTACCGATACGGCCGGCTCGGTAAGGGTGCCGGCAAGCTATTGCGGGATATACGGCATGAGGCCGACGTATGGACGAATCCCGATGCAAGGCATCATACCGCTTGCCCCCGCGGTGGATACGGCGGGTTGGATGGCAAGGTCTCTATCGGTATTAACGCAGGTCGGGGAGGTCCTTCTGCAAGAGGGGGCTACGTACCGACCTCGGGAAACGGTGGGTCCAACGGCCGGTCAAACGGCGATAACGAAGCTGATCTGGCCATCCGACATGTGGGCGCTTCTGGATCGCGAGATCGAGGTTGGCGCCCGGTCCGTACGGGAAAAGCTGCGAGGCATCGAAGCGGTTCATGAAGAGAGAGTGCTGGCGGAGGAGGGATTGGGAGCCTGGCTGCACGCATTCCGCCAAGTCCAAGGCTTTGATATTTGGCGAACGCATGGGGATTGGATCGAGCGGAACCGGCCGTCCTTTGCGGCGGATGTGGCCGCAAGGTTCAGATGGAGCAGCACCATTGATCAAGCGGCGGCGAAGGAGGCCCGGGCGTTCAAAGCGTCGATCGAGACCAGATTGGCGGAATGGCTGGGACATGATACGGTGCTGGTCGTTCCTTCGACGCCCGGCATTGCGCCGCGTATCGGCCTGGCGGGAGAGGAAGTCGAGCAAAGACGGACGAAGACGATGCAGCTATGCTGTCCTGCCGGTCTGGCCGGTTTGCCGCAGGTTACGGTTCCTTGGCTGGAGCATGAGGGGATGCCCGTGGGGTTGTCGTTCATAGCGGGACCGGGCCAGGACCTGCGTTTGCTTCGGTGGTTGGGAGGCGTGGAAGAAGCGGTCGGGTTGCCGGTTGCGAGCCACTAGTAGTCCATATAAGAGAAGGAGTGTCGTCCGATATGAAATTCGTAACCGTAAGCATCGATAACAGGCAAACGCTGGGCATTGTCGCGCCGCAAGGAATCGTGCTCGTCGAGACGTTGAACCGTGCCTACGGCAAACAATGGAGCACCGATCTGTTCCGATTGCTCCAAGACGGGGAGTGGGAACGGTTCCGTGCTTGGTACGGGGAGTTGCCGGTGAACGTTACTCCCGTGCCGGAGACGCTCGCGGAAGAGGAGGCGAAGTATGCTCCGTTGTACCGGCATCCTAGGAAGATATGGGGAGTCGGCTTCAACTATACGGCCGACGAAGAGGCGCTTGCGGCCGTGGACCGCGGCGAGGAGCCCGTCGGCTTTATGAAGCCGGATACCAGCCTGATCGGCTATGGCGATGCCATCGTCATCCCGCCGCAATCCGAGCGGGTCATCGCGGAGGCCGAGCTGGCGATCGTCGTCGGACGAACTTGCCGGGACGTGGAGGAGCGGGATGCCGCTTCTTTCATAGCGGGGTATACGACGGTATTGGATATGGGAGCCGACGATATTCATGCGCGCAATCCCCGTTATTTGACTCGCTCCAAGAGCTTCGACACGTTCTTCAGCTTCGGGCCGGAGCTGCTGACGCCGGACGAGATCGGCGATGTGTCGCTGCTCGCCGTATCGACGGTGCTGAACGGGGAAGTCGTGTCATGCAAGCGAACCGCTCTCATGCGCTTTCAGCCCGAGTGGCTCGTATCCTTTCATTCCAAATTCATGACGCTGCTGCCGGGCGACGTCATTCTGACGGGGACGCCGGGGGCGGCGGTCATTCGGCAAGGCGATCGGGTGGAATGCCGCATCGACGGCTTCAAGGCTTTGCAGAACCCGGTGCGGTAAATATCCGTGAATAAGATTAAGGCGCTAGATTTGTGCAGGGGGTCCATGGTTGGCTTTGCGTGATCGAATTATGATGAGTGTAGACGGCGGTCCGCCGCTAATAGACGAAGAAGAAGGGATGGATTAACGTGCGGCATGAAATTATCAGATTGGGTATGGCGCATCCGGGCGATGTGAGCGAGCTGGAGAAGCTGCTGAAGGCCGGTGATATTCAAGCTCAGCATATTAAAGGGATTATCGCGCAGACGGAGGGGGACGGTTATGCCCGGGGATATAGCACGCTTGCTTTCCAGGTGCTGCTGGAATCCTATCTGGGATGGTCGCATGAGGAAATTTTCGACCGGATCCCGATGATGATGATCGGAAAAACGGGAGGTCTGATGAGTCCGCATTATACGTTGTTCGTTCGCCGGGATTCGTCTTCGGGAACGGCCGTTCAAGTCGACGTGACGGCGGCGACCGTTCGGGAAGCGATGGCCGACGCGGGCATCGATAGACTGGAGGATGTCCACTGCGTCGAGATCAAATGTCCGTGGGGGGTAGGAGGGAACCGTTCGAAAGCGGCTTCGGCCCTAGGCTCCGGCGTCGCGCTGCAAGAGATCGACAGGGACCGGATTTCCGAGGAAGCCATCAACGGCGACCACGACCTGTATTCGCTTCGCACGTCGGTATCCGCCGGCGGGGAGCAGACCGCGGTCCGCGTCATCGTCATGGGCAATAAGGAGGGCGCCGACAGTCCGCTGGTCGTATCGTCCGGCGTCATGAGGGACAGCTTCGACTTGTCGGGCCTGTACCGGGTATTCGACGAGATGGGGATGCCGGTTCGGCCCGTGCTGGCGGAGAGCGACCGGAAGCGAGTGCGGCAAGTGTTCGTCAATGCCGGAGCCGACGCGCTCTCCCATATTCGCGGACAACGGCATACCATCCATTCGGACGCGTTAAGCATGCATAGCGGAATCGTCGCCAAAGCGGTGGCGCATGCCGTCGTGGGAGGATTGGTCGGCGATGCGGCCATTCTGTGTTCCGCGGGTTCCGAGCACCAGGGGCCGCGAGGGGCGAATCTGATCGCGGTCGTTGCGGAAGCCGCGGCGGAAGGGGGGACGGCGGGATGACGCAGCCATGGAGCACGCGCGGCTTAGCGAACGAGCATGCCCATCTGGACAAAGGCATGCTCGTCCCCGGCGTGGCCTACGCCGACGCCCCGCCGGCCGTTCGCGGAGGGTGGACCAGGGAGCATAAAGCCAAGTTCACCAAACAAAATATTTACGACCGCGCGGAGGCGGCTCTGCAGTCCATGCTTCGGTACGGAACGACGTATATCCGCACGCATGTGGACGTCGATCCGCTAGTTGGGCTTAAAGGGATCGAAGCGCTGTTGGATTTGCGTCGCGATTACGCGAAGCAGGCGGTCATCGACATTACGGCCTTCAATCAGGAGGGCTTCGAACGATTCCCCGAAACGGCGGAGCTGCTGGAGGAAGCGCTCGCCATGGGCAGAATCGGACTCGGCGGCCATACGTTGACCGACTCGGACGGAGAGGCGCATATCCGGCGGTTGTTCGAGATCGCGGAGCGAAACGGAGCGCCATGGCTGGAATTTCATACGGACGAGAGCGGCAAGCCGGAGCATTTCCTCATGCCGTTCATCGCGGAGGAGAGCCTGAAGCGGGGATGGGCGGGCAAAGTATACGCCATTCATTGCAATTCGCTTGCGAATGTGCCGGACTTGCAGGCCGAGAAGGCGATCGAGCTTGCCGCCTCCACGGGCCTTCATGTCATCGCTTGTCCGACGGCCATTGCAACAAGGGCGATCACCCGCACGAAGCAATTGATCCAGTCGGGGATCCGCGTTAGCATGGGCAGCGACAACATCGGCGACTTGTTCAACCCGCTGGGCGGCGGGAACATGCTGCAATACGCCCAATTGCTGGCTTACGTGCAGCGGTTCTACGAACCGGGCGAACAGCGGGCTCTGCTGGACATGCTGACGCTGGAGCCCGCGGATGCGGAAGCCGCAAGGCGGCTGGCTGAGCTGGGAAGCCGGGTCGCGTACGAGACGGATCGGACGGATGTCCTGCTGGCGCACGCGCCTCGCCCGGTTTCGATCGAAACGGCGGCCGCGCTCAATTCTCCGTAGCCGCAAGGATGTGGTGGATCATGACGGCCATTCGGAGTTTGAGCAGATCGATAGGGTCTTTGAACGAAAGGTGAAGCATGGCCTCGCATTTGTTCAATCGGTAGAAGACGGTATTGCGATGCAAAAACATCGCGGTAGCCGTCTCTTTTACGTTGCAGTTATGCTGCAGGTACGTATCCAGCGTCGTGAGCAGTTCCAGGCTCTCTTCGTTCTTGGCGTAAGCCAGATGCTTCAGAATGCTGACATAAAATTCGCTCAGCTTATTGTAAGGAAGCAGGCGAATCAGATCGGGCACTTGCTGCACGCGATAGGAGACGACGAAGGGCTCGCGATTGCGGTGAAGTCCGTGCCGGAGCGCCTGCGAGGCTTCTTGATAAGCGCGGGGCAGCCGATCGAGCTGATCCGCCGGATTGCCGATGCCGCACGCGATCAGCCATTTGTCCTTGCCGCTGCCGAGATGCTCCTGCAGCTGCTCCAGCATGCGGATCCAATCGCTCTCCTGTCCGGCCAAAGGCGTATCTTGTGGGGAGTTTAGAATGAGGACGACGTGCTCGCCTTTGGTCGTGCTGATGGCTCGGATCCCTCGCGCCTCGAGATAAGCTTGAATTTCGTTCGTTAAGTGATCCAGCTGGGCCTGCTCCGGTTGGAAGGTGGACAGTCCGTCGAAGGTATGCGATAACGGCTTCGAGACGACGACCCAATGCTGCCCTTGGCAAGGCAAGCCGTATTTCTCCCCTCTCTTCATAATCTCCTCCACCGAAGAAAGCTCGTTCTCCAGCAATTCGCCGAAAAACTCCTCCCTTAGACGATTGGAGCCCTCCTGCAGCGCATCTTGCTTAATGCTTTCGTACGCGATGATCTGGGCCGCCTGCTCAAGCGGCATAACGGGCGTATTGATCGTGGCGTCAGTATGCATGACGATGATGGAGCCTTTGAGCATGCCGGAGCTGTGAATCGGGTAGATTCCCAGCTTCTCCCCGCTTTGCATGGCGCAATAGATCAATTTGCCGTCCGCGGCGGCATGATGAACGGATAGCTGCAGCAGCTCCGATTGGAACCCGGCGGACGTGGCCCACTGACGCGCCGTGGCCGACCAGCCGGCGATCTGGCGCCGGTTATTTTGGATCAGAATGGGGTGGTGGATGACGCCCGTCAACGTCTGGGCGATGTCGGACATGCTGGCGCCGTTCAGGAACAGCCGCGAAAACTTGCGATGAATCTCGAAGGTTCTCTCCAGCTCCA
>JAQSXN010000598.1 GCA_029256665.1 Paenibacillus sp. | reverse complement strand
ACGAGAAGTCTGGATAGCGGAAACATGGCCATCACCGCGATAGCCGGAGACCCTCAAGCTACGGTTACGGTCATGGGCGAAACCCTTCAGGGGGGCGGCGATTTCGCGCCTCTCCTGACGACGGGCCTGAACACGATTCAGATTCAAGTGGAATCGGCCGATCGGACCGCGTCGCAAACGTACTCGATCGAGGTGACGCGAGCGAGCAGCGGGGGCGGAGGATCCTCTCCGACGGAAGTCGCGCGTCAATCGACGATTACCGGCGGCTCCGGAGACTGGACCGTTCAAATCGCGATCGTTCGGACCCGCAAGCAGGATGGCGTTACGATCGACACGATGAAGCTGGATGCCGATAAAGCGCGGTCCATTTTGGCCAAAACGGGCCAGAACAAGGATAAAACCGTAAGAATCGAAATGACCGACCTGCCTAACGATCCGGCCGATGAACGGATGGTTAACCTGAGCGCCAATGCCTTGACGTTGCTCGCTGGCGGCGGCTTGTCGCTGCAGATCGCGTTGCCCGAAGCCGTTATCGTTTTGGATGCCGCTACGTTGCAACGGCTCGCCGACAAAGGAACGGACGCGTACTTCCGGGTCGTTCCGATCGTCTCGGCAAACGAACTGGACAAGGTGAAGTCGCGCGTCCTGAAGGCCGAGCCGGTAACGACAGCGGCCGGAGACCGTCCGGTCTCCGTGCTCGGACAACCGGTCAAGATCGAAACCAATTACGCCGGGCACAAGACGGAGCTGCTTTTCCGGGTTAACGGCTTTAAGCTGCCTTCATCCGGACGGATGTCTTGGGAGCCGGCCGTATATATCGAGCATAGCGACGGAGAAAAGGTGCTCGCGCAAGGAGAAATTCGCAACGATTCGGCCGGCAACGTGACCGGTATCGCGATCGAAGTCGACAAATTCAGCACGTTCACCCTCTTGCGCATAGGCGGGGACGCTTCGGCGACCGAAACGCTGAAGCCTTACTTGACCGGTTATCCGGACGGGACCTTCCGTCCGACGCAACCGATCAAACGCGCGGAATTCGCAAGCTTGCTGTATCGCCTTGGCCTGAGCGGCCTGCAAGAGGAAGCTGGGAAAGTAACCGGTTATCCGGATGTCGCGGCGACGAACTGGGCGGCGGAAGCCATCGCCTCGACGAAGCGTTCGGGACTTATGCGCGGCGACGGCAAAGGCCTGTTCCGCCCGAATGCCGACATTACGCGCGCGGAAATGGCAAGCATCGTAGCCAGACTGCTTCCGTCGGACTCATCGCTCCAAGCCGGGTCGGCAGTCCCCGCCGACTCCCAAGGGCATTGGGCCTCGGAGGCGATCGGGAAAGCGATGCAAGCGGGCATCCTGAAAGGATTGCCGGGAGGCGCCTTCGGGCCCGATCGTACGCTGACCCGCGCGGAAGCGGTTCGGGTGCTCAATCAATTGGCCGAACGTCCGACGGCCGGCGCGTCGTCCTCCAGTTGGCCGGACGTACCGCTTAACCATTGGGCGATTCGGGAGATCGAGTCGGCGTCAGGCACCGTCACGGTGTCGGAAGGCGGCGGCGTGCAGGTCGCGCCCCGCGGACGAAACGAATAGTCGCAAGGCAGAAAGAAAGCCCGTGGACCGACAGGTTCACGGGCTTTCTTCTGTTAACAAAGCGCCGGGAATACAAAACAAACCTAAAATGCTCGACAAAAATGTTCGTTTATTATAATATAATGTTACAAACAAACAATATCGCGTATTTATTTCGCGCAAGAGGAGCTGTTATCATTATCATGTCAACGAAACCACGCTTAAACCGAATGTTCAGCGCGCAAGGCAAATGCTTCGACGTCGCTATCGACCACGGCTTTTTTAACGAGTACTCGTTCTTGGCCGGCATAGAGAATATGAAAGGCGCCATCGAGACCGTAGTGAAAGCGGGACCCGATTGCATCCAACTGAGCACGGGCCAGGCTAGACTGCTGCAGGAAATTCCGGGCAAGACGAAGCCGGGGCTCGTGCTTCGGACGGACGCCGCCAACATCTACGGAAACGTGCTTCCGCGGTTTCTGTTCAGCGAGCTGGTCGATCGCGCGATCGAGCAAGCGGTTCGCTTGGACGCCGTCGCGGTATGCGTGAATTTGCTGTTGCTGCCGGGTCAACCCGAGCTTCATCACCAATGCGTGCGCAATGTCGCGCTGTTGAAGACGGAAAGCGAGAAGTACGGCATGCCTCTCATGGTAGAGCCGCTTGTCATGCTTTCGAATGAAGAGAAGGGCGGCTACATGGTAGACGGAGACATCCGTAAAATCATGCCGCTCGTGCGTCAAGCCGTCGAGTTGGGAGCGGACGTGATCAAGGCCGACCCGTGCGACGACGTGACCGAATATCACCGCATCATCGAGGTCGCTTCCGGCATTCCGGTTCTCGTTCGCGGCGGCGGAAGGGCAAGCGACGAAGAGATCGTCAACCGGACGGTCGAATTGATGAACCAAGGCGCTTCCGGTATCGTCTACGGGCGTAACGTCATCCAGCATCCGACGCCGGGCGGCATGACTTCCGCTTTAATGAGCATCGTGCACGAGGGAGCAAGCGCAGAGCAGGCGCTCGCGATTCTGAAGGGAGCGCAAAACTAATGGCGAAGAAAATCGTATCGTTCGGCGTCATCGGCTGCGGGCTGATGGGCAAGGAATTCGCCAGCGCGGCGGCGCGTTGGTGCCATCTGACGGGCGTCGACTTCGAGCCGCGCATCGTGGCGGTGTGCGATGCCAATCCAGCGGCGACGCAATGGTTCCAAGAGAACGTATCCAGCGTGAAATCGGCATACACGGACTACAAGGAATTGCTCGCGGATCCTACCGTAGAGGCGATCTACTGCGCGGTTCCCCATAACTTGCACGAGCAAATCTATATCGATATTATCCAAGCGGGCAAGCACCTGCTCGGGGAGAAGCCGTTCGGCATCGACCGGCAAGCGAACGAAGCG
>JAQSXN010000597.1 GCA_029256665.1 Paenibacillus sp. | reverse complement strand
GGGGCCGACCCTGAAGCCGTTTATGCGGGGGCGGTTGTGGAGTCCAATGGTTCGATCCGCTACGTACCGGCCAAAATCGTCGAGAAGGATGGCCGTCACTATGCGGAAATCGCGAGTTTGACGAACAGTCTGTACGCCATCGTGCAAGGCGGCGCGGGCAGCTTCTCCGATACGGTCGGGCACTGGTCGGAACAGTCCGTGGCGGCAATGGCCGCACGGTTCATCGCGAAAGGAAAGGGCGAAGGTTCGTTTATGCCCGATAGCGAGGTGAAGCGTTCCGAATTCGCGGCCATGGTCGTTCGGGCGTTGGGGCTTAAGCATGAAGGCGGCAGCGGAACGTTTGAGGATGTTGCGGCCGGCGCATGGTATGCGAACGACGTCGCGACCGCAGCTTCGTACGAGCTTATCGGCGGGTACGGCGACGGCACGTTTGGGCCGTCGGACGCCGTTACGCGCGAGCAAGCCATAAGCATTTTGGCTAGAGCGGCGGAATGGACGGGACTCCGAGAAAGCGTTGCGGATGCGGATACGCAGGCGCAATTGCCGAGCGCGTTCCAGGATGGAGCAGACGTATCGGATTGGGCGCGGAGGGATGTTGCGTTCGGTCTCGAGCACGGCATTCTGAAGGGCCGGAGCGATACGGCGCTTGCCCCGGGCGCAACCGTTACGAGAGCCGAAGCGATCGTCATGATCGAGCGTTTGCTTGCCGGATCGAATTTGATTTAGTTTCGCAGCGTTAACCATTAGCGTCGCAAGTCTTCCGTTTCGCGGAGGGCTTGCGGCGCCTTTTTGGAAGGGGAGGGACTAGTAACAGGTGTGCATCGTCACTTGATGGCGACTTGCTCGAGCGCGTTTCGGAATGGCGATCGACCCGATTGCACGTTTCGGGATAGTTATCGACCCGATTGCGGAGGCTCTATTAAGAGGCAGTTTTCTATTCTGGATATGCGGCAAACGTGCAGCGGGCTGTTTCGTATTGCGGCAGATTGTAACGGTTGCCACAGCGCTTAGTGTGATTAAAATGATGAGTCCTCCGGGCTAACGGTTGCGATGGGGGCTATTATGCTTAAAACACCCCTTCTTATCGGGATATGAGCTAAATACCCGCTATGGCAACCGTTACAATTTTAGAAGCGTCATTTTGGCCGAAATAGGCTTTGTGGCAACCGTTAGAGCATACGAAGGATTAAATTCCGACCGCGACGTGCGTTCTTTACAATAGATCCATATCATTATAACAATCTCTTGATATTCGGACCTTAGACTCAGTATGAGACTAGCCACCTAAGGAACGGAGTGATCGTGTTTGAAGAAGTATGGTAAAAAAACGCTGGCCGTCGTGCTGGCATCGCAGCTCGCGCTAGGCGCGACTTTGGCGGGAGTACCTGCCGTATATGCGGAACCGGAGCCCGCGGATGAATTCCAAGACGCTTTCCAAGTCAACAAACTTGGCGAATACGTCGTTGGCAGCAACGAAGACGGCGGCGTAGCCGAAATCGTCAAATTCAACAAAGATAATGGCAAGTTCTATTTGGTAAACGGCGCGGCGAACCCGCCGAGCTTGGATATCGTTTCCCTTGGCAACGGGCAAGGGAATCTGGAGCTGGATAAAAGAGTTTTAGTCAAGGATTTGGCGGAAACGGACGGTTTTCTGTTCGGCGATTTGACTAGCGTTGACATCAATACGGCGACCGACCGCATATTTGTTGCCGTACAAGCAGAAGGCGCGATGGAAGAAGGCAAAATTCTCGCTCTTGATTACTCGGGCAATCTAGTAGCGGAGTATGAAGCCGGCGTGCAGCCGGACATGATCAAGTCCACGCCAAACGGAGATTATGTAATGACCGCCGATGAGGCCGAGCCGCGTCTTGGATTTACGGCGGGAGTAGGTCTGCAAGACGCGCCGGGCAGCGTCACGATCGTGGACACGGCTACGGGAGAAAGTACCCAGGTATATTTTGATAATGAAGACGTTATCGATAATGACGTTCATATTCGGAATACGCTGCAGCCGGATGGCGACATTATCACGGGCAAAGGGCCGAAATCCCATGCGTATCTCGATTTCGAACCCGAATATATCACGCTCTCGGGAGACAATTCCACGGTCTATGTGGCGCTGCAGGAAAATAACGCCATCGCCACGATCGACATCAAGGGCAAAACGGTATTGTCGGTGAAATCGCTTGGCACAAAGGATCACGGCTTGCCGGGCAATGAGCTTGATCTGATCAAAGACGGCGACATCCATCTTGAGAGCGTGCCGTTCAAAGGCGTTTATATGCCTGACGGGCTTGCTTCTTATACGGTGGGAGGATCGACGTACCTGTTCACGGCTAACGAAGGCGACGCAACGGAATGGGACGGGCTTGAGAACATCGCGAAGCTTAAGGACATCAAAGGGGATTTGACCGTAGGTTCGGCAACGTACGATTTCATGGAAGGCAACGGAGCTTACGACAAGGTCGAAGTATTGACCGACCGAGGCAACGACAGCATCTACTTGTTCGGCTCACGTTCCTTCTCCATCTGGAACGCCGCTACGATGGAACAGGTTTACGACAGCGGCAGCGACTTCGAGACCGTTACGAGCCAGCGTTATCCGGAATTCTTTAACGTCAGCAACAGCAAAGTCGAAATGGATGATCGCAGTCCGAAAAAAGGTCCGGAGCCGGAAGACATTAAAGTCGGCATGGTAGGCAATCGCGCGCTTGCCTTTGTCGGACTTGAGCGGATCGGCGGTATCATGACTTACGACGTCACGAATCCAACCGCGCCGGAATTCTTGAACTATGTGAACACGCGCGATTTCCTTAATGATGCGGAAGAACTGAACCTCGACACCGACACCGGCCCGGAGGGCATTGAGTTTATCCCTGCAAATGTTAGTCCGACAGGCTTGCCGCTTCTGCTGGTGGCCTTCGAGGTTGGCGGACGCGTAGGCGTATATGAGCTTGGCGTGACGAAAGTAACGCTGAA
>JAQSXN010000596.1 GCA_029256665.1 Paenibacillus sp. | reverse complement strand
CCTCTTTGTTATGCCATGTTTTTCGCACGCTCGGCCTTCATTATGATTATTATATTCCCCATCGCGCGATTGAAGGCTACGGCTTGAACAAAAACGCCATAAAGCTTGCGGCGGACGAAGGCATTACGCTCATCGTCACCGTCGATACCGGCATTAGCGCTTATGACGAAGTCGAATACGCCGCGGAATGCGGCATCGATATCGTCGTGACGGATCATCATGAACCGCCGGATCTTATCCCTAACGCGGTGGCGGTCGTTAATCCGAAGCAGGAGCATTGCGCGTATCCGTTTAAAGGACTTGCGGGGGTAGGCGTCGCGTTTAAGCTTGCTACCGCGCTATTGGAGCGGCCGCCGTTGGAATGGGCCGATATTGTCACGCTAGGGACGATTGCCGATTTAATGCCGCTTGTCGACGAGAATCGGATCCTCGTCCGTTACGGCCTGGAACGGCTAAGGAACGAACCGGCTACCGGCTTCCGCGCGCTCGCCGAAGCGGCGGGCCTCGAGCTGGAATCGATGACGTCAACGAATGTGGCCTTCGGCATGGCGCCGAGAATCAATGCGGCGGGCCGGCTGGATCACGCGAGCAGGGCCGTCGAGCTATTGACTACGTCGAGCTACGACAGCGCGATTTTGTCGGCAATCGGGCTGGACAGTCTCAATAAGGAGCGGCAGCGGATCGTCGACGAAATCGTCAAAGAAGCGGAAGCCGTCTGGATGAGCAAGCGCGAGGCCGCGGAGAAAGCGGGTTCGGAGATCCCCTCCGTCATTCTCGTGGCGGGAGAGGGCTGGAACGTAGGCGTCATTGGCATCGTTGCCTCGAAGCTGCTCGAGCGTTACTACAAACCCGTAGTCGTTCTAGGCATTGATCCGGAAAGCGGCATGTGCAAAGGCTCGGCACGGTCGATCGACGGATTCGACCTGCACGCCGCGCTTAAGGAAAACGAAGCGCTGCTGGATCATTACGGCGGCCACCAAGCCGCGGCCGGCATGAGTCTACACCGGGACAAGCTGGAGCTGCTGGAGCAGGGACTGTCCGCGCTCGCCAAGTCGTGGTTGAGCGAGGAGGACTGGATCCCGAAGACGTCCGTCGATATTCGGTGCGACCTGGGAGACGCCACCTTGGCGACGATCTCGCAGCTGTCGCAGCTCGAGCCGTTCGGGGTCGGCAATCCATCGCCGAGAGTATTGTTCGAAGGGGCAAGAGTGGCGGATAAACGCGCCATCGGCAAAGAATCCAAACATCTTAAGCTGTCGCTTGGCGCCGGAAGATCGGGTCTCGACGTGATCGGCTTCGGGATGGGCGGCATGGCCGGCATCCTTATCCCGGGCTGTCATATCGATCTGGTAGGCGAGCTGTCCATTAACGAATGGAACGGCAAACGATCGCCGCAGCTGCAGCTCCACGATCTACATTACGAGCGCCATACGGGCGCGAGCGTCCCCGATCGCGCGCAATTCGGCGCTGTCTATCAGCAGCTGAAGCAGCTAGGACGCGCGCCCGAGCGAGATCTTGCCGGGAAGCTGGCAACGATCTGCGGCTTGACGGAGGAGTCGGTTCGGCTTATGCTTGACGTATTCGAGGAACTGGGTTTTATAGCGACCCATGGCGGTTACGTGACCGTTGCCGCATCGCCGGCGAAGCGCGAGCTGGCGTCGTCCGAGCGATATCAAGCGGAGTTGCGCCGCTATCAGGCTCAAATTCAATAATGCAATAAACGAAGAAGAAACATAGGTATTTTTAGCGAGAGAGGATGTTCCATCGTGTCCAACACCACTTACAATTTCAAAGATTATATTCGGGTTATTCCCGATTTCCCGCAACCGGGCATCCGGTTCAAGGATATTACGACGTTGCTTAAGGACGGCGGAGCCTACCGCGCCGCGATCGAAGAGATGCGCGCCGCGGTAGAGCATCTGAAGATCGATGTCGTTGCCGGTCCGGAAGCGCGCGGGTTTGTCGTTGGCGCCCCCCTGGCTTTGGCGCTCGGCGTCGGCTTCGCGCCGATTCGCAAGAGCGGCAAGCTGCCCGGCGCGACGATTACGGCGAACTATGATTTGGAGTACGGCAAAGATCAGCTGGCCATGCATACGGATTCCATCGCGCCGGGCCAACGCGTGCTAATCGCCGACGATTTGCTCGCGACGGGCGGCACGATCGGCACTTCGATCAACTTGATCAAGCAGCTCGGAGGCGAAGTCGTGGGAGCCGCTTTCTTGATCGAGCTGGCTTACCTGACGGGCAGATCCAAGATGGAAGGCATCGATGTATTCTCGCTTATGACTTACGAATAATCGCGAATCGGACTTAAGCCGCCTCGCACGGACAGCCGGACCTATCCGGCTCGCTCCGTCGCGGGGCGGTTTCGTACCATCAGCTTATTAAACGATAGCGTCGCAAGGCCTCTAATTCTCGGTAGGAAGTTGACGCGGCGGGACAGTTACAGGCATAATATTAGAAAACCTTTATCGAGGAAATTTGAAGAATTAGGCCAACTGGCTACCACTTATTCGAGGAACGGAGCAGGCGATCCGGAGCAGGATGGCGCCGTTTCTTTTTGGGAAGGGACGTTTCATGGGCATAGAGCAACTACTTGAGAAGGCATCCGCGTATATGAAGGAGCAGGATCTTGAACGCATCAAGGAAGCCTACGACTTTGCGGAGCAGGCCCACCACGGACAAGTGCGGAAGTCGGGGGAGCCTTATATTCTGCATCCGGTCACGGTGGCCGATATATTGGTGGACATGGGGATGGACGTTCTGTCGATTATCGCCGCGCTGCTGCATGACGTTGTAGAAGATACAACGGTAGATTTGCAGACCGTTCGCGCGAAATTTGGCGAAACATGCGCCATGCTTGTCGACGGGCTGACCAAGCTGGAGAAAATCCGGTTCCAGTCCAAAGAAGAGCAGCAGAACGAGAACTACCGCAAGATGTTCGTCGCCATGGCTCAGGATATACGCGTCATTCTGATCAAGCTGGC
>JAQSXN010000595.1 GCA_029256665.1 Paenibacillus sp. | reverse complement strand
TCCGGCAATCATGGCGATACACTGGCTGCAGGTCGCCGCTCCGTCCGCGTCTCCGTTCGCGATGGCGAGCAGCGACTTGTCGTGGCCGCCGGAGAACGATACGTTGGCGAAATACTCCGGCACCTGGTCGTTCGTCAGATTCAGAAGCTTCATGAGCGTTGCTCTAGGATACAAATGCCCTGTCGTGGAAGCCGGATCGGCGAACAGGAAGTTTTTCCCTTTCAAATCCTCGACCTTCTGCGCCGGCGAATCCTTCGGTACCACGATGACGCTGGTGCCTTCCGAGCCAGGGCCGTTGTTCATCGCCGCCAGCAGCTTCGCGCCGCTGCGCTCCACCGCGATAATATAGCCGAATGGTCCGTACGTCGTCAGATCGATTTTGCCCGAGCGCATCGCTTCGATCATCATATTGTAATCCTCGCCTTGGAACGTCTCGACCTTGATGCCGAGATATTCGCCGAGGTCGGTCGCGAATTGGTCCGCGGATCTGCTCATCTCCCCGTCCTCCATCGGCAGACTACCGATTCGAAGCACGGATGGCCATTCCGACTTGCTTTCATCGGCGCTGGCCTCGGCGGCCCCGCCGTTCGCGCCGCTTGCATTGTTCGCCTTGTTTGCGTTATTCGTATTCCCCGCGTTGTTGCCTCCGCATGCCGCGGCAACCAACATCAATGCCGCCATTAACGCAATCATCGTCCACAATCTCTTCTTCAACACGATACAGCCTCCCAAATGGTATTGCGTCCGAGTCTCCGTCCGGCTGTCTTGCCGTTTTCGCAACTGTCCGCGTTTAACTGGTACGCAACTAGAATACAAGTTGAATGTAAATCCAGTGTTTTCGTTATTTTGAGACTTTGTGAAGGGGGAAAAGGTCTTGATTGTAGCCGATAGCGGCTGTTAAGATGATGTTAACCAATTGTCGAAAGGAACGGTCCGATGGCATCCCAAGTAACCCAATCGCTCGTCTCGACCGCTTATACCACGCTCAAGAACCGGATCGTGCGCGGACAGCTGCTGCCGGGCACCCTTCTCTCGGAGAATGAGCTCGCAGACGAGCTCAAGATGAGCCGTACGCCCGTGCGCAACGCGATCACGCATCTGGAGTCGGAAGGTTTCGTCGTCTCGCTCAAGAACCGCGGCGTGCTGGTTAAGGAAATTTCGCATAAGGAAACGATGGACATGTACGAAGCGGTCATGGCCATGCTTGTTTACACGCTTGACGTGAAGAGCGAACGCAACATTCAGCTCAACATGCAGAAGCTGGAGGAATGCCTGAACAGGCAGATCGAAGCGGAGAAGGCGGATGATTATTTGTCCTATATGCAGAACTCCATGCTGTTTATTAAGGCGATCGTGTCCTCCATTAATAACTTGGCCATGCTGGCATCGATGGAAAGCTACGTCGACAAGCTGGCGATGGCCTCCTACATCAACTATCTCAATACGCCTTACATCAAACATTACTCCGCCAACAATCTCAATCGTTCGATCTTTGCCGCGCTCCAAAAGGGCGATGACGACGAAGCCCGCCGCCTCGCCAAGGGCGCGTTCACTTACGCTCGCAGCCGCGCGCTGGAGTCGGGGCGGTTCTGAGTTTGAAGCGACCGTCGCCGTGCAAAAGCAGCAAAAAAAGGCCTGCAGGCCGCCGTTCCGTCATGGAACTCGCAGCGTTGCAGGCCTTTTATGTTTGATTATGGTTCTTGCTGCTCCAGCTTCTCGAGCAGTCGCTTTAGCGCCACGGCAGCCTGTGCCCTTGTGGTCAAGCCGGCCGGCTCGAACCGGCCACGCGCGACGCCCTTCAGCAAGCCTTCGCGTACGGCCAGGTCTACGGCTCCCTTGGCCCAGTCTTGGATGGCTTGCTCATCCGAGAAACCTCCTTCGTCAGAAGAGCCTCCCGTCGACGTTCCGGCAAGACCCAAGTAGGCGTATGCGCGGCTGATCATGACGGCCATTTCCTCGCGCGTAACGGAAGCTTCCGGGGCAAATCGCCGCGCATCCATCCCGTTGACGATGCCCGCCGCGACGACGCTCCGCACGGCTTCGCCATACCACGCCGAAGCTTCGACGTCCTCGAATCCGCCGCCGCCCTCGCCGTCCTTCGGCAGCGCTAGCATTCTTGCCAGCAAAGACGCAAACTCCGCCCGGGAAACGGATGCTTCCGGACTAAACAAGTCTTGCGACGTTCCGTTCGCGAGAAGCCGGCGCTCCAACCATGCGACGTTAGACCTTGCCCAATGACCCGTCAAATCTTTGAACCGATTAAGCCGCGGCACGAGCGCCGCGTAGAAATCTTCCGTCCCGATGGCGAAAGATTTTTCCGAGGCCGATCGGGCTACATATATCCAGCAGTCCGAAGTTTCGTCGAATCGATACACATCGGCAGAGCTCGCAAATCGCCCTCTAAGCGCCCCTTGCTTAACAGACACGGCCCCGTTCACCGAGACCCAATCCGCGGAGACGCGCCCCGAGGCGGATAGCCGCTTGATGCCAGGGCTTTGCCCCTGCGCCTTTTGGTCGGCCGAACGCAGCCATTCGTCATCCGCCGCGACCAGGACGAGCTTGAACGTCGCTCCTTCGTACGGAGCCCCTTCCCCATTCGCCGCCGAAGCGTCGACGGTCACGTTCAGGAACGGCGTCGCGGCCAGCAGGGTTGCCTCCGCTTCCCGCATCCGCCTCATCCCTTCGGCGGGTACGCGGACCACGATCTCGTCCCCTTGCTCCAGCCCTTCGAGCCGGATATACAAGCCGTTGCCTTTGCGTCCGTCCTCCAGCGCTTCCATGATCGCTTGCATCGAAATATCCGCAGTCACAACCGTATTCCCGTCCGGCGACTTCTCTTTGGTGATCGCGGCGGTCCTGCCGACATCGAGAGGATCTCCGGGCTCCGGAGTCGGACTCGGCTCCGGCGTTGCCGATGGCGTTGCGCTTGGCGTCGCAGTCGGCGTTGCCGTTGGCGTCGCGCTTGGCGTTGCGCTTGGCGTTGCGCTTGGC
>JAQSXN010000594.1 GCA_029256665.1 Paenibacillus sp. | reverse complement strand
CGTAGAAGACGGCTGGGCCGGCATCTATGATCTTGTGACGGCTCCGGAAGCGAGAGGCCGCGGCTATGGCGAGCGATTGACGCGCGGGCTGTTCAGCTATGCTAGAACAATCGGCGCGGAATTGGGGTATTTGCTTGTCGTGCGCGACAACGCGGCGGCGAACCGGTTGTACGACAAGCTCGGATTCGAGAAGGTCTACGATTATTGGTATCGCGTTGCGCCGATTGGGTAACGGAAACTTCTTTAGCCGCTCGAGCGGAGCCCTATTCCAAGATTCCCTTTAAGACTGCGGCATTCTGCTTGACACCGCTATCCCCCAGCTTATATAATTCGGAGTAATTGATTGGATATATCAAAGTAGCGTTGAAGAGGAACAGTACTTGCGGATACGGGGTTTAGAGAGCCGGCGGTTGGTGAAAGCCGGACCTTGGACGCAGGGAAGCTCGCCTTGGAGCCGCGGGATCGCTTGTCGCGATCGCCGCCGATTCGTCCGCGTTAAGGACGTCAAGTGAGCGAACGGCAAAGCATGCCGACCGCTAACTAGGGTGGTACCACGGGAGAATAACCTCTCGTCCCTAGCGTTAATCCGCTGGGGGCGGGAGGTTTTATTGTTTTTTAGACCTGATAGGAGGAAGTCACATGAGTCAAGAGCAGCAACGCCACGGGTACAACCCCCTGGAGATCGAGCCGAAGTGGCAACAATTCTGGGACGCGAACAAGACGTTCCAGACGAAAGAAGACAGCGGCAATCCCAAGTTCTACGCGCTGGATATGTTCCCGTACCCTTCCGGCGCGGGCTTGCATGTCGGCCACCCGGAAGGGTATACCGCGACGGATATCGTATCCCGCTTCAAGCGGATGAAAGGCTACAACGTCCTACACCCCATGGGATGGGACGCGTTCGGCTTGCCGGCCGAGCAGCACGCGCTCGACACGGGGCAGCATCCGAGAGACATCACGTTCAAAAACATCGATAATTTCCGCCGCCAAATCAAGTCGCTTGGCTTCTCGTACGATTGGGACCGCGAGTTCAGCACGACGGATCCCGATTATTACAAGTGGACGCAGTGGATCTTCATCCAGCTGTATAACCGCGGACTCGCATACGTGGCCGAAGTTCCGGTCAACTGGTGTCCGGCGCTTGGCACGGTTCTTGCCAATGAAGAAGTCATCGACGGCAAGAGCGAGCGCGGCGGCCATCCCGTCATCCGCAAGCCGATGCGCCAATGGATTCTGCGCATTACGGAATACGCGGAGCGCCTGCTCGAAGATCTGGAGGAGCTGGACTGGACGGAGAGCATCAAGGACATGCAGCGCAACTGGATCGGCAAGTCGACCGGCGCGGAAGTGACGTTCGATATCGAAGGCCACGACGCATCGCTCGTCGTCTTCACGACTCGTCCAGACACGCTGTTCGGCGCCACGTATTGCGTGCTTGCGCCGGAGCATGAGCTTGTCGCGAGAATCGCTACCGCCGAACAGAAGGCCGCGGTAGAGGCGTATCAGGAAGCGGCGGCGCGCAAAAGCGATCTGGAGCGGACGGATCTCGCCAAAGATAAGTCCGGCGTATTTACCGGCGCGTACGCGATTCACCCCGTCAGCGGAGAGAAAACGCCGATCTGGATCGCCGATTACGTGCTTGCCGGCTACGGCACGGGCGCCATTATGGCCGTACCTGGCCACGACGCGCGCGACTGGGAGTTCGCGAAGCAATTCGGCTTGCCGATCGTCGAGGTCGTATCCGGAGGCGACGTGGAGAAAGAAGCGTATACGGGAGACGGACCGCACGTCAACTCGGAGTTCCTGAACGGCTTGTCCAACGTAGACGCGATCGCGGCGATGATCAAACATCTGTCCGAGACGGGCAAAGGACAAGGCAAAGTAACGTACCGTCTGCGCGACTGGCTGTTCAGCCGCCAACGTTATTGGGGAGAGCCGATCCCCATCCTCCATCTGGAGGACGGCACGATGAAGGCGGTGCCTGTGGATCAATTGCCGCTCCTGCTGCCCGATGTCGACGCCATCAAACCATCGGGTACGGGCGAGTCGCCGCTGGCGAACGTAACGGACTGGGTGAACACGGTCGATCCTGAGACTGGAATGAAGGCGCGCCGCGAGACGAACACGATGCCGCAATGGGCGGGGAGCTGCTGGTATTACTTGCGCTTTATCGATCCGAAAAACGACAAGGAAATTTGCTCTCCCGAGAAGCAGAAGGCGTGGCTGCCTGTCGACCTTTACATCGGCGGCGCCGAGCACGCGGTTCTACACCTGCTGTACGCGCGCTTCTGGCACAAAGTGTTGTACGACCTTGGCGTTGTCCATACGAAGGAGCCGTTCCACAAGCTGGTCAACCAAGGCATGATTTTGGGCACGAACAACGAGAAGATGTCGAAGTCGCGCGGCAACGTCATCAATCCGGACGATATCGTCGGAGAATTCGGAGCGGATACGCTGCGGATGTACGAAATGTTCATGGGGCCACTCGAGGCGACTAAACCTTGGAACGCCAATGGCGTGGAGGGCACATACCGCTTCTTGTCCCGCGTTTGGCGCCTGTTCGTGAACGAGGACGGCACGCTGAGCTCCAAGCTGACGGACGGCGGCGAAACTAGCGATGCTTTCAAGCGGACCTGGCATCGTTCCGTCAAGAAGGTCACGGAGGACTATGAAAATCTCCGTTTCAATACGGTGATCAGCCAGCTGATGATTTTCGTCAACGAGGCGTACAAAACGGAATCTCTGCCGCGCGAGGCGATGACGCAATTCCTGCAGATGCTGTCTCCGATCGCTCCTCATATCACGGAAGAGCTGTGGGAACGAATCGGCCGCACGGACAGCCTCTCGTACGCGGCATGGCCGGCGCACGACGAAGCTTGGACGGTCGACCAAGAGGTGGAAATCGTCGTCCAGGTCAACGGCAAAATCGCCGACCGCGCATCCATCGCGGCTGACATGAACGAAGCCGACATGGAGGCGTTGGCCAAAGGGCTGGAAAAGGTGCA
>JAQSXN010000593.1 GCA_029256665.1 Paenibacillus sp. | reverse complement strand
CCTGCGCGTTCGAAGCCGCGATGCGAGGCTACAAGGTGACGCTGGCGGAGCCGGGGAAGCTCGGCGGCCAAGCATCCGGCGCCGCGGCCGGCATGCTGGCGCCCTTCTCGGAGAACGGGGAGCAGCCGGACGACTTCTTCCGGCTATGCTTGGAGAGCTTGAAGCTGTTTCCGGAATGGATGGCCTCCGTGGAGGAGCACTCGGGCATGTCCGCGGAGTATATGTCGACGGGCAGTCTGCATATCTTGCAGCATGAGGCGGATCTGCTGCCCGCGGAAGGGAGAATTCGCTGGCAGAACGAGTGGGGAGCTCGTGCCGAGCTCGTGGGCGCCTCCCAGCTTGGAAGGCTGGAGCCCGCATTGGCCAAAGCAGCCGTTGGCGCCGTATATTCGCCGGCGGAGAGCCATGTGTACGCGCCGAAGCTGGTCGAAGCGCTCGCGGCGGCGTGCAAGCGGCTTGGCGTCGCGTTGATCGACCATGCCGGGCCGGTCGTCTCGCTCCGGCGTTCGGATGGCGGAAGCAAGGTCGGATTAGGAACATGGGCATACGAATTGTTTGCGGACAGGCTCGTCTTATGCCCCGGCGCATGGTCGAACATGTACGAGGAGTGGCTTGGCCTGAAGCTCCCGGTCCATCCCATCCGCGGTCAGATTTGTTCGTTCCAGAGTCCGGCCGCCAATTACCTCGACGGGTATTTGCGGCATATGGTATTCTCCAGCCAAGCATATTGGGTGGTCAAGCGGAACGGCTCGATCGTTTGCGGCGCCTCGGAGGACGTGGCGGGCTATCAAACGGCAGTGACGGAGCGGGGGATTAGCAGGTTAAGGCGGGCTACCGACCGCTGGCTGCCCGCGCTCGGCGGAGCGACGCCCGTCCATAGCTGGGCGGGACTTCGCCCGGCTACGCCGGACGGCATGCCGCTCATCGGCGAAGTCGCGGGCAACGGCGAGTGGCTGATGGCCGCCGGCCATTACCGAAACGGGATTTTGCTGAGTCCGGTAACGGCAAAGTTGGTGGCTGATCGGCTAGACGGACGGGCGCACGTGGGAGCAGCCCCTTTTGCGCCCGGCCGATTCACGTCAAGATAGGGGTCCAATCCAACTTCCGCAGGGCACATATATTGTTGGAGGAGAGCATGTATGACCGCCGGAGGTGTAGTTGGATTGATTTCTCATATCACCAATGATCAATTGCTGGAAAAAGAAGAAATCGTGGAACGGCTTCGTCAGGCATTGGAGCAACGGATCCCGTATTATCTTGTAAGGATCGGGGATGGCGAGAACTTCGTGTTGTCGCAGGACTCCGTGTATACGATGGAGCAGACGCTCGGCCAGCTATGGGTCAAAATCGCGAACCAAGGCAGGAAGGGAGTTCGCATCCCGAATATCGAGATACGGGATCGGATGGTGGAGTCGATCAAAGGGGCGGATATCGTCGGAATCCTGGCGCAGAACGACAAGACGATCCGGGCGCATCCCAATCATAAACGGCCGCTGACGGACAAAATCTTCGATCATTTTGCTTTGCAGCCCAAAGCGGTATGCAACGCGGTCGTGAATCGCGAGCTGATCTACCATAAGCCGTTCTGGGAGATGCTGGCCGCGCAAGGAAGCAGGGTGATCCTCATTTCCAGATGGGCGGGGGGAATGAAGCAGCGGCTCATTCGTCCGCCATATAACCTGACGGTCCCGTTTACGCTGCCGTTCGAACGGTACGAGATGATGAACGATACGCTCACGGCCATCGAGAGCCGCAAGGACGAATTCGACATCGCGCTTGTTTCCTGCGGCGTCAACGCCGTCGTGCTTGCGCATGAAATCGCGGCAAGAACGGGCAAGGTTGCCGTCGACTTCGGCATCGGCTCGCAAATTATTTCCAGCGTCAAGCTGAAATGAGCGGCGTCGGAAACGTATGTCTATTCAGCAAGCGCGGCATCCATAATCAAAAGAGATAGAGCCGTTCCGATGGAGTGACGCACTCCAATGGAACGGCTCTATTCGCGTCTTCGGATTTATATCGACCACTTCACGATTACGCCGGCTTGCGTAAGTCCGCCTCCGAAACCGTGCAGCAGCAGCGTATGTCCCGCCTGCAGGCGGCCGTCCTTGATCGCGTCGTCGATGGCAAGCGGTATGGAAGCGGCGGATGTGTTGCCGTACCTGGCGATGCTGGACAATGCCTGCTCCGTGCTGAAACCCGTTCTTTCGCATAACGCTTCGATGATGCGCTGATTCGCGTTATGGGGGACGAACCAATCTACGGCTTGCGGCTCCAGATCGGCGTTTCTCAGAAGCTCGGTTATGCCTTCGGATACGTGGCTGAGCGCCCAGCGGTACACCTCGCGTCCGTTCTGCACGAGCTTGCCCGTCCCGATTAATTCATGCTCGCCGATCCGCGCGGAGAGATGGCTGGCGTATACATGCCGGCCTCCGTCTCCGTCCGTATGGGAGTACGCGCCCAATAAATCGCCTGCGTCCGGCGCAGCCGTCCGTTCCATCAACACGGCGCCGGCTCCGTCTCCAAACAGAATGCAGGTCGTGCGGTCCGTATAATCCGTTATTTTGGACAAAGCGTCGGCTCCGATCACCAATATTTTGCGATGAAGTCCCGTCAGCAGAAGCCCGTTCGCAAGTTGAAGGCCGGCGGTAAAGCCGGCGCAAGCGGCTTGCAAATCGATCGCTCCGCAGTTCCGAATGCCGAATCTGGCCTGCACGCCGGCGGCGACGCTCGGAAACACGGTATCCGGCGTCGAAGTCGCGACGATCACATAGTCGACGTCGGCGAGACCGATCTCGAATCTGGAGATCAAATCGGCAACGGCCGCGTAAACCAGGTCGCTGGTGAATTCATGCTCTGCCGCGATTCGCCGCTCCCTGATGCCCGTCCGCTGAACGATCCATTCGTCGTTCGTGTCGACCAGGCTCTCCAATTCGGCATTCGTCAGCTTGCGTTCGGGCACGTAGGTTCCTATGGCTGTTATTCGCGCGTTCGAGCGGTACGGGTTTATCAT
>JAQSXN010000027.1 GCA_029256665.1 Paenibacillus sp. | reverse complement strand
AGCCAAATGCAGCTATATGTAGTTGAACGTAGCTATATGTAGCTGAATGAGCTGAGCTGCATTCAGAGTGATTATGAAGTAATATTGGGCGCTTGCGAATCCTGAGTTGTGGGGATAGTGTTAAAGGCGCGGCGAAATCGTCTAACAATCCCGTTGCCGTGGCGAAATGGGACAGCGGGCATAATGATTCAACCTATAGGTTGAATCGTGTAAGACAGTGAAGAAACGATGAACTTCTATCTATAACCGAAATTATCGTCGTACGTAACGGGACCTTTTATGAGTTATGATAAAGGTGGCGAGGCGCATCCGCTTGCCTAAAGATGAATGACCGGGAAAGGGCTGAGCGTCTCGCGCCTATGGCTATGAAACGACTACATAACGTCACCTTCAAAAACAGAATCATCCTTATATTCCTGATCAGCAGCTTGGCTCCGTTCGTTTGCTTGGGGCTGATCTCCTTCTACACGATCGATTCCATCATCGACAACAAGGTGGAGAGCGCGCTCCAGAGCAACCTTAAGCAAGACATCATGACGCTGGAGAACACGCTCAATAACTTGAACCACGTCTCGCAGCAGCTGGCCTATGGCGGAGGCACGAACCGGCTGATCGAGCAACTCGACACCGCGACGCAGCCTTACGAGCGCCTTCGTCTCAATAACGAAATTCGGAGCGAGCTCAACAATATTACGTTCTCCAATCCGAATATCGGACTGCTCATGTATTACGATCCGGATGCCAAAACGTACGAGTTCGAGAACTTCGGGATACGGGGCGACTTCGCCCCGTCGAAGCTGCCATTGATGGCGGAATATCCCGAGATTACCTACTTCGGGCCGCATCTCAGCTATAACGGTTCCATCAATCAGTACGTATTCAGCATTATGCGCCAGGTCAACCTTCCTGATCGAAATTTGTATCTTTACATTGAATCCGGCCGCAACGCGTTGACGTCGTTGTTCGCCCCGCAAAATCGCAAGGAAGGGTCGCGCAGGCTCCTTCTGCTGGACAATGACGGGCGTATTGCGTTCAGCGAGTCGCAAGAAGCATTTGCCGAACAAGCCATGTTCCCGAATCCCGGACCGGACTCCCGTTCGGGCACTGCCGGAGGCTACTTCTGGAACAAAGAGGTTAGCAACCAAGGGTGGAGCCTCGTCTCCGTCGTGCCGGAAAACGAGATCAACCAGGAGCGCAATCGCTGGCTGGCGCAGATGCTGGGCATTTTCCTTCTATTCGTGATCCTGGCGGTGTTTGTTGCATGGCTGCTCTGGAAGATGGTATATCGGCCGCTCGACAAGTTCCATCGCGAGATCAAGACGCTTACGCAATCGGACGCGCCGGAGCAAGAGGAGCTGACCCGGATCCCCGAGTTCGACTACCTGCTGTACCAAACGCGCAGCATGAAACGCAAGATATGGGCCTTATATGAAGAAATCGAAATCAAGGAGAAGCGGAGAGCGGATCTGGAGGTGGAGAAGCTGCTCTACCAGATCAATCCCCACTTCTTGATGAATACGCTCGATACGGTGCACTGGCTGGCGCTCATGAACGGTCAGAAGGAGATCGACAAGCTGGTGCTGAGCTTGAACAAGCTGCTGTATTACAACCTGGGCAAGATGGGCGAAACCTCCACGATCGGCGACGAAATCGAGGCGCTCAAGGAATATTTGCAGCTGCAGCAAATCCGGTACGACTTTCAGTTCGACGTGGATATCGACGTGGACGAGAACAGCCTCGTCCTGCCCAGCCCTCGATTCCTCTTGCAGCCCATGGTGGAGAACGCCCTCTACCACGGCGTTAGCGATGACGGATATATCTATGTCGGCATCGCCTTGCAGGAAGACGGCTTGCTAATTACGATACAGGACAACGGAGCGGGAATGAGTCCCGAAATGATCGAGCAGCTGCTCGACGAGGATACGGAGGACAGGCACAAGGTCGGCATGGGCATCGGAATGAAGTACGTCAAGCGGATCCTCAGGGCGAGCTACGGCGAGGAGGCGAAGCTGAGCATCCGCAGCGAGGTGGGCAAAGGAACGGTCGTTACTCTGCGATTGCCCGTATCCTCCGAGCCGAATATCCCTAAAACCATCCGCGACCAAGACTCCGAACCTTCCGACTAGCGGAGATAGCCGGTTTTTAGCCTAAAGTCTCCTAATTCCATCTTCCGTAAACACCGCGCGATCCCGATGAATACATCATCGGGATTTTTTTGCGCGAAAGTAGAGGGTCGAACGCGATTCCAGATAGGAAAGCACAATGATCTTGTCGAACTGTACGTCATATTGCCAACAAGTGTCGACCCTCATGTGAACAATAGCAAGATACATTTCCCGCGAACGGAATAGGGGTGCCGCATGCAACGGTTAAAAGAATGGAATTGGCTGTACACGATTTTTCCCAAGCTGGTTCTCGCGTTCCTCTTGCTTGTAACTCCGCTGTACGGCCTTGGCCTGCTGATCAACAAGCAAGGGGAGAAGAGCATACGCGACGAGGTCGCGAACTCGCTGCGGTCCAGGGTCAAATTTTTTATGAATACGATGGAGCGCGAGAAAGCCCACATGCTTGGGCTCTTGGATCAATTGGCCGTGGACAAAAATCTCAGCCACCTGACCTTCGTAGGCCATTTCATGAAGATCAACGAATGGTCGGAAGCCGTCCTGGCGCTCGAGAACAAGCTGAGTATGATTAAAGGCTCTAGCGTCTACATTAAAAGTGTAAGCGTTCACATGCTTACGCAGAATCGGACTCTCTCGTCGGAGGCCTCCATCACCGACGGCAAGCTGTCTGCGGATTATGCCGCGCTCGCTCCCCATTACAGCATTCCCAATCGGGCGTTTATTTCCTGGGAGAATCGTTTGTTTCTCAGCATGCCGTTTCCCACCTCCCCGAAGCCCGTCCCGCCTTCCTTCGCCATCCAGCTTGAGATTAATTTGGCCGCCATGAGGCAAGCCCTGAACGAGTTTACCGATTACGAGCAGTCGGGGGCGCTGTTTGTCAATTTGCCGAACGGTTGGATCGTCGATAGCGGCACGGATGGCGCGTTATTGGATTATCTGCGGCATTATTTGGCTGACCAAGCAGCTGCCGCGAGCAAGCAGGAGGACACGATCGGCCTTAAGATGTCGGGGAAGCCGTATCTCGTATCCTACAAGTATTCGGAGGAGCTGGACAGTTATTTGGTCGTCTACGTCCCGCAGAAGGAGCTGTTCGGCCAAATCGATAAGTACAAAAACGGGTTATGGCTGCTGTCGCTATTATCCATCGTGGTCATCTTGATTTATTCCTCCTGGATATACCGGCTCATCCATCGCCCTCTGCAGAAGCTGATTCGCCACTTCCGCAAGCTGGAGGAGGGCAGTTGGGAGCCGATCAGGCTGCCAAGCAGCAAGGACGAGTTTACTTATCTGATGCGGCATTACAACACCATGGTCGACAGACTGAAGGTGTTATTCCATGAGGTCGTCGAGCAGAAGACGAGAGCGCAGGCCTCGGAGCTCAAGCAGCTGCAATCCCAAATCAATCCGCATTTCCTTTATAACACGTACTTCATCCTGTATCGGCTGGCGAAGGCGGGACGGATCGACCATCTCGTTAAGTTCTGCCAGTACTTGGGCGAATATTTCCGCTACGTCACGCGAAGCGGGGCCGACGAGGCGCCGCTTGCGAGCGAGATCAAGCATGCGCAAACCTACGTCGAAATTCAGAATATCCGATTCTTTAACCGAATCGAAGCCGAATTCGCCCCCGCGCCGGAGCGCTGGAGCCAGCTGGCCGTACCCCGTCTCATTATCCAGCCCGTTATCGAGAACGCCTATAAACACGGGCTGGAGAAGAAACGCGCGAATGGCATGATTCGCGTGGATTATCGCGAGGAGGGAAGCCGGCTGGTCATCATCGTCGAGGACAACGGCGATATGTTGACGGACGAGGATCTGGAGCGGGTAAGCGGCGAGCTGCTCATGAATCCCGAACAACGACCGCTCGAGCATACCGGGCTGCTGAATATCCATCGCCGATTGCAAATCATGTTCGGGCAGGATTCCGGTATCTCGGTCGCCAGAGGATCGATGGGCGGCATGGAGGCGCGAATTTGTATGGAAGCCAGACCATCCCATTTCGTTGCGAGAGAAGAAGAGGAGGACGACCATGTATAAATTGCTTATCGTCGATGACGAACCGATCATAGCGGAGGGCTTATACGATCTCTTCCGAGAGCAGGAGACGTATCCGCTGGACGTCTACCTCGCCGGGGACGGCGAAGAGGCTTACGAAATCGCGCAGCGCATGCGCGTCGACATCTTGCTGACGGACATCGAGATGCCCGGATTAAACGGCATCGAATTAAATAGCCGCGTGAAGCGGCTTTGGCCGGCGTGCAAGACGATATTCCTAAGCGGCTACAACGAATTCGACTATATCCAGGCGTCGTTGCGCGGGGGAGCGCTGGACTACGTCCTGAAGACGGAGGGGGACGAAGCCATCGTTGCCGTGGTGGAAACGGCGATCCGCAAGATCGAGGAGCAGCTGCAATACGAGCAGTTGATCCGGAACGCGGAGAAGGGCATGAACGCCGCCAAGCCGTTGCTGCGCAAGGAATACCTGCTCGAGCTAATGGCGGGGGAGCCGGCGTCGGCGCTGGAGCGGAAGCAGCAATTCGACGCCCTGCATATTCCGCTGCGGGCGGACGAGCCCGTATGGCTGGCGGCCGGCCGCATCGATCATTGGCCGACTGGATTGTCGCAGAGAGACAAAACGTTATACGTCTATTCGGTCGACAACATTTTCGAAGAATTTGCGTCGCACAGTTATCAGATCGCGCATATTCCTTACGGGGCCGACCGAATGCTCTGGCTTCTTCAACTGCGTCAACCGGACTCGTCGGCGGAAAGAATGGATGCCGGACATGTACCCCAGTATTTGCTCGAGACGGCGGCTTCCATTCAACAAGCTTGCAGCGCCTATCTGAAGCTATCTTGTTCATTTGTAATCAGCAACGAAGGTTGTCCATGGGAAGAGCTTGCCTCCAAGTTCGAGCGGATTCGCCTGCTCTTCGGACGAGGTCTGGGATTGCAGGATGGGATGATCTTGTCCGACCATCACTTGCTCGCGGGAGAGAGCAAGCCGGAACGCGCGAAAATGAAGCGGATCCAGCTGCTGGGCCAATATTTGGAGCATAAGGAGCCGGAAAAGTTTTTTTCCCTATACGACGATATCATGCAGGAGATGCTGGGGCAGTCCTCCGTTCGGACTGGAATCGCGCTGGAGCTGTATTATTCGCTGACCGCCATATTCATCGCGTATTTGAACGAGAGAGATTTGATGCAGCGCGTTTCGAGCGAGATGAACGTCGGCCCGCTCTTATCCTTCCAAGGGCACGAGTCCTTGCGGGAGATGGGGGCGTACTTCCGGGAGCTGGCCGGGAAATTGTTCGAGCAGGGAGACGACGAGAACGTTCAGGTGACCAACGAAGTCGTGCGGATCGTTCGTTCGTACATTAAGGACAACCTGTCGAAGGACACGTCCTTGGAGCGTCTTGCGCAAGTCGTCCATTTGGCGCCCTTCTATCTGTCGCGAATGTATAAGCAACAGACCGGACAATCCCTTTCGGAGTATATAACCGAGTCGAAGCTGGCCCGGGCCAAACATTTGCTGAGCCAGACTGCGCTCAAAATCCACGAGGTCGGATCGGAGATCGGGTTCGATACGTCATCGTACTTCACTCGGTTCTTCAAGAACCTGACGGAGCTGACCCCGCAGGAGTATCGGGACCTGCAGAAGTCGATATAGGAAGATAAAGAAGGTTATGAGAGTCTTGTATCGTTCGCATCCGCCGGGCTCTTATAATGAAAAACAGAAAGCGCTTTATTTATTAAGGGAGGTTCGGAAGAGAGATGCGAAAAAAACGGATTAAAGCGTTAACGCTCGGCATTTTGACGGTATTGTTCGCAGCATCGGCATGCTCCAATGGAAATGAGGGCAGTACGGGGGGCAACGGCAATCCCGAGGCTACGGCGGCCGCAACGGACAAAGGCGCGGACGGAAACGCGGGAGGCATGGAGGACGGTCCGCTCGGCAAATACGATCCGCCGATCACGGTGACGACCGTACGTTCGCTGCCCGATCTAGAGGAGTACCGCGAAGGCGAATCCATGGACGACAACCTCTGGACGAGGGACCTGGAGTCGTTGTTCGGCATTAAGGTCGAGAACAAATGGAAGGTCAACAACAAGCAGTACAACAGCAAGATTACGGTATCCATGATTTCCGGGGATATGCCGGACTTTTATCAGGTAGACAGCAAGCAGCTTCAGCAGATCGTGGAAGCTGGACAAGCCGCGGATTTGACGGAGCTCTACGAGAAATACGCCTCCGATGTCACGAGACAATCGTTCGAGGAATTCGGCGGCATCAAGCTGCAAGGAGCCACGTTCGACGGCAAGCTGATGGCGTTGCCCATGAACGGAGGCATTCCGGGAGCCGCGCAGATGATCTGGATTCGCGCCGACTGGCTGGAGAATCTGGGATTAGAGCCGCCTAAGACAATGGACGACGTCAACAAGATCGCGCTTGCCTTCACCAAGGACGACCCGGATCAGAATGGCAAAAACGATACGTTCGGCTTGAACCTGCAGAAGGACTTGTTCGGCGGCTGGTCGGGCATCGACGGCTACTTGAACGGCTACCACGCGTACGCGTTCAATCCCGCCAACGGTTCGGGGACGGAGCTCATTATCCGCAAGGACGCTTCGGGCAAGCCGGTGCTCGGCGACACGCAGCCCGAAGTCAAGACGGCGCTCGGCCATCTTCGCGATCTCTACGCGGCTGGCGCCATCAACCGCGAATTCAGCGTCATGGACGGGACCAAAGCCGGCGAGCTCGCGACCACGGGCAAAGTAGGCATGGCATACGGCGAGTTCTGGGTCGGCACTTGGCCGATCAACAATATGAAGAAGGAAGATCCGAAGGTCGATTGGAAGCCGTATCCGATCGTGTCGTCCGACGACAAGCCGGCTCACCCGACGGGACGGGGCGACGTGCCGACAAGCTTTATCGTCGTCAATAAAAATTCCAAAAACCCCGAAGCGGCCTTCAAAATTCTCAACTACTTCCACGAGAAGGTAACCGGGCCTAACAAGGACGCGAACTATCATCAGGTAAAAGAGGGCGACAAAAACTATCAGGTGTTCTCCTTATCGCCGATCATCGGGCCGGGCTTCAGCAACGGCAACCAGCTGGACAACGATCTCGTCCAGGAAGCGCTGAAGACGGGCGACGAGTCCAAGCTGAATCCGTCGGCGCTGGTTTACTACAAGGGGATTAAAGATTATCAGGCAGGGAATATGGACATGTGGTTCTGGAACGCTCTCTTCGGCGAGAACGGCGCTTATACGATCACGAACAATTACGACAAACAGACGCCGCCGGTGACGACCGACTATTTGGGGCAGCCTACGATGTCGATGGTCAGCAAAGGGCCGATCCTGAGAGACTTGGAGATTAAAGTGTTTACGGAAATCATCAACGGGACCAGGCCGCTGGACGACTTCGATACGGCCTTCGTGGCGGAGTGGTACAAACAAGGCGGGCAGGACATCCTGGACGAGATCAGCGCGAGCGGCAGGTTGAAATAATCAAGGACGCAGGAACAGGGGATAGAGGGCTCTCTATCCCCTTGTATTAGGAGGAGCAACCATGAGCAATCGAAAATGGAGATTGGAACTGCCGCTGCACCTGATGATTCTGCCGGGCCTTCTATTCGTGCTGATATTCTGCTACGCGCCGATGGCCGGTCTTGCCATCGCGTTCCAGGACTTTGTCCCGACCAAAGGATTGTTCGGATCCGAGTGGGTCGGCCTGGAGCACTTCCGCTACATGTACGGCATGCCCCAGACCCGTCAGGTCATCTTCAATACGATCTTTATCTCGTCCATGAAGATCGTCGCGGGACTCGTCGTTCCGATTGCGACCGCGATTCTGCTAAACGAATTGCGCAAGCAGTTTTTCAAGCGGACGATTCAAACGATCATCTATTTGCCGCATTTTTTATCATGGGTGCTATTGAGCGGCATTCTGATCGACATTCTCTCGCCGAGCAGCGGCATCCTGAACGGCGCGCTACACTTTCTCTTCGGCGTTAAGCCGATCTTCTTCCTCGGCGATCAGGCTTGGTTCCCGCATGTCATGGTCGTCACCGATGTTTGGAAAGAGTTCGGATTCGGCACGATCGTGTACCTAGCGGCATTAACGTCGATTAATCCGATGTTGTACGAGGCGGCGGTCATCGACGGGGCGAACCGCTGGAAGCAGACGATTCACATCACGCTCCCGGGCATGTTCCCGATCATCGTGCTTATGATGACGCTGTCCATCGGCAACGTGCTTAACGCAGGCTTCGACCAAATCTTTAATATGTACAGCGCTTCCGTCTACGAGACGGGAGACATCTTGGACACCTACGTCTACCGGCTCGCGTTCGTTAACGCCCAGTTAAGCGTCTCGACGGCCGTCGGCTTATTCAAGTCCGTCATCTCGTTTATTCTGATCTCCCTTTCGTATTTGATCGCGTACCGGGTGGCCAATTACCGCATTTTCTAAGCGGCGCATAGGAGAATGGTGTTTATGGTTCAGTACAATACGGCTTCATCCCGCGCGATCGCCGTAGGCATCTACGTCCTGCTGTCGGTTGTCGGACTGTTATGCATCTTGCCGCTCGTTAACGTGCTTGCGCTGTCGTTCAGCTCCAATGAAGCGATCCAAGCGGGCAAGGTGACCTTCTGGCCCGTCGAGTTTTCGACGCAAGCCTATCGTTTCGTCGCCCAGAAGGAGGCGTTCCTCTTATCCATTTGGGTATCGGTCAAGCGGGTCGGACTCGGTCTCCTCGTCAATATGGCGCTGACGATTCTCGTTGCATATCCGCTCTCCAAGGAGCAGTCGCAGTTCCGCATGCGGACGGCTTATGCCTGGATTTTCGTCTTTACGATTTTGTTCTCGGGCGGCCTCGTGCCGACTTATCTCGTCGTCAAGGAGCTCGGCATGCTGGACACCTTGTGGGCGCTCGTGCTCCCGGGGGCCGTGCCGATTTTTAACGTGATCCTGATGCTCAACTTCTTCCGTGCGCTCCCCAAGGAGCTGATGGAGGCTTCGTTTATCGACGGCTGCGGACACTGGAAGCTGTTGTGGAAGATCGTGCTCCCCTTGTCCACGCCGTCCATTGCGACGGTCGGCCTGTTCACGATCGTCGGCCATTGGAACGAGTGGTTCTCCGGCATTATCTACATGAACGATTCGGTCCATTATCCGCTCGCGAGTTATCTGCAGACCGTTATCGTCAATCTGGATATCTCCAAAATTACGGACATAGACGATGCGATCTATCTGCAAAGCCTGAACGACCGGGCCGTGCGCGCGGCGCAAATCTTTTTGGGCGCATTGCCGATCTTCTGCGTTTATCCGTTTTTGCAAAGGTATTTTATGACCGGAATCGTGCTCGGCAGCGTGAAAGAATAAAGCGAAACGTTTCGCAAAAAGGAGGTGATGCGTCTTCAGAAGTTATGGCAATTGGATGAACGGTTTCGTCTTCAATTGGCACTACTATTATACGTTTATGGGAGGTTTCAGAATTGAAATCGAATCTTGCGTCGCAAGCAAGCAGGTTATTTCTCGCTATCATCGTTATCGTTAGCACGTTCGCCGGATCGCTTGTTATCGGCGCGTCTCCAGTATCGGCGGCGGCCACGTCCTTCTCTAATGTATCAGCCAACACGAATGCCTTGCCGATTTACGACAAATATGAATTGACGTTCGACCTGAGCACGACGTACAACAACCCGTTCAACCCGGACGAAGCGGACGTGCGCGCGTACTTCTTGACACCGGGCGGACAGACGGAAGTCGTGCCGGCCTTCTATCGTTCGGATTCCTCGCCCCGCTGGGCGGTTCGGTATTCTCCGCGGGTTCAAGGCTCTTACAGCGTGTATCTGAGAGTAACGGATCTTAACGGCACGGGACAATCGTCTACGCTTGCCTTCACGGCGGGAGCGGCCGAAGCCGGCAACCGCGGCTTTATGAAGGCGGACGGCTCGCTGTTTACGGATAGCGCGGACAAGGCGATTACGCTGCTGGGGACGAACTACGCCTGGTCGTCACCGGGCGAAATTTTGGCCGCGATGCCGGAATACAAGTCTTCCCAGATGAATTTGATGCGCGTATGGCTTAGCTGCTGGTGGGCGAATTACGCGCCGGAATACGGCCCCGTCACGACGATCCAGAACGGGATCAGCATGACGTACGACGGCATCGGCCGCTATCAGCTGGAGAACTCGGAGCGGATGGATACGCTCATGGAGACGGCGCGCGACAACAACCTATATGTCATGCTGACGCTGAACAGCTTCGGCGATTTCTTCTACGATTGGGAATTCCACGCCTATAACACGGCCAATGGCGGTCCGTCGTATTGGTCGGATAACAATACGGACTTCTGGACGAACCCGACTGCGATCGATTACCAGAAGAAGCTGCTTCGTTACGTATTCGCCCGCTGGGGGTACAGCACGTCGCTCGGCATCCTTGAATACTGGAACGAAGCGGACAATCACGTCAACGATTACGTCAACAAGCCGTATTGGCATGAACAAGTCGACACCTACTGGAAAAGCATCGACTTCTACAACCATCCGACGACGACCAGCTTCGCTTGGATGGACCAGCTCGGCTACGGCCAGACGTCATGGGGCCCGCTGACGACGCTGGACGCCGTCAATCATCACTTCTACATCGATTCGTTTAACGGACTCGATACTTGGGAGAACAATATCGATTATTCGCTGGCCAATTACGGCGGACGTCCGACGTTTATCGGCGAAGTCGGGTTTACCGGCCCCGGTTCGGGAGTGCTCGGCGCTCCCGTGATGAAGCAATTCGTCCATGACGGCGTCTGGGGACCGATGTTCAGGGCGGGCGCCGCGGGCGCGAATCTGCTCTGGGTCGAGGATCAGACTCCCGGCGCGAGCGGCTTTAACCTGCCTCCCGTATACAAGGAAATTTATAATACGTTCGCGGGCTTTATCAAGGCCGAGGAGCACGCGCTGCCATCGATGCCGCATGTCGATTACGGCTTGCAGAGCAACGATGCCAAAGTGGGCGGTTTCAAGAACGCGGACCGGGCTCTGCTTTGGATCAACGATTCCCTCGCCAATTACGGCGTCTCTTCTCCTAGAACGGTGAGCGGCATGTCCTTTGCGCTGCCGTCCATGAACAGCGGGACTTACGATGTGCGGTACGTCGATACCGTGAGCGGGGCGACAGTGTCGACCACGACGGCAACGGCTTCCGGCGGCTCCGTTACGCTGGCCATACCTTCCTTCGCGCGGGATATCGCCGTGAAGGTCGTTCGCCAAGGCAGCGGAGCGCCGGACGGCCAAGCGCCTACCGCGCCGACGAACATCGTGACGAAGGGCAAGACGGACGCCACGATCACGCTGGGCTGGGATCCGTCGTCCGATGGGGCGGGCGTCGCGGGCTACGTCATTACGCGTAACGGGAGTGTAGTGGCGACCAATAACGGCAAGACGCTCTTTACGGATACGGGCTTGAATCCGAACACATCTTACGCGTATACGATCGCCGCCAAGGATGCCGCGGGCAATACGTCGACCGCCGTCGCGCATACGGTATCGACCAACCCGATCGATACCGTCGCGCCATCCGCTCCGGCGAACGTGGCCGTTAACGGCCGAAGCGACACGGCCGTTACGCTCGCATGGAACGCTTCGACCGACAACGTCGAGGTGACCGGTTACAACATTTATCGCGGAGGCTCGTTAATCGGCACGACTACCGGCGCGCTGACCTTTACCGATCGCTCCCTGACGCCGTCCACGACGTATGCGTACGCGGTCAAGGCCAAGGATGCGCGCAATAACGAGTCCGCCGCGGGCAGCGTATCGGCGACGACCTTCGCGTCGAACGGCAACTTCTTGGCCAATCCCGGCTTCGAAATCGATGACGGCGAAGGCCGGCTGGCCAACTGGGCATGCGAACAATTCTATTATTGTACGCGGGATACGTCCGTGGCTCGCAGCGGATCCTCGTCGCTCAAGGTGGACGGCAACACAAACGCGTGGTTCGGCACGCCGCAGGACGTTCCGGCGGAACCGGGCCAGGCTTACGAGGTGGACGGTTACGTTAATATCAGCCGCAACGCCGCCACGACGGTCAAACTCCTGCTGAAATATTTGAACAGCGATAAAAATCCGATCGGCGAACAAACCTTCGCCACGCTGACGGGGACGACGAGCGGCTGGCAGCAAGTCGGCGGCAAGACGACGACTCCGGCGGGAACGGCGTTCGTGCGGGTGTATGTGCATTACGCGACGCTGGATATGACGCTGCATCTGGACGATTTCTCCCTGAAGAAGGCGACGGCGGATACGCTGGCGCCGTCGACGCCGCAAGGGTTGATCTCGACGGGCAAAACCAATACGAGCGTCGACCTCTATTGGGATGCTTCAACGGACAATTACAGCGTAACCAGGTATAACGTATATCGGAACGGCACGCTGGCGGGCTCCGCATACGGCGGCAACTGGTTCACGGATACCGGCCTGACGGCGGCTACTTCCTACGCGTATACGGTCCGAGCGGTCGACGGAGCGGGCAATGTCTCGCCGGCCAGCGCTCCTCTTACGGTGGTAACGCAAGGAGGTAGCGATTCCCAGGCTCCGACGGCGCCGAGCGGCCTGACATCGCCGTCCAAGACGACGACCAGCGTTAGCCTGTCGTGGACGGGTTCGACGGACAATGTCGGAGTGACGGGGTATAACGTCTACAATGGAAGCACGCTCGCGGGCACTGCTACGGGAGCTACGACGTATACGGTGAGCGGTTTGACGGCCAACACGGCGTACAGCTTCACCGTCAAGGCGAGAGACGCCGCGGGCAACGAGTCGGCGGCGAGCAATGCGCTGAGCGTAACGACGCTGGCGGACAATGCCGTCACTTGGACGTTCTGCGCTAGCGAGGACAACGAGTGCAGCTTCACGGGAACGAAGACGGTAAGATACGGAGCGGGAAGCACCTATTATACGGGCACGTTTACGGACGGCGTCATGTGCTCCAACGCTATCTTCGGCGACCCGGCCCCCGGCGTATGGAAGCATTGCGATATTGCGGATGCGACCGAAGAACCGGATCCGGGATCGGGCAATCTGCTCCTTAACGCGGGCTTCGAGACCGACAACGGCTCCGGCAAGCCGTCCGATTGGTCGTCGGATAAGCCTTGGTTCATCGCCCGGGATACGTCGGTGAAGCGCACGGGCGACGCTTCGCTCAAGATCAACACCGATACGGGCGCGTGGCTCGCCACGCAGCAGGTCGTTGCGGGCACGGCGGGACTCGACTACACCCTGGACGGTTACGTCAACGTAACGGCCAATAGCGGCTCGAGCTTTAAGGTCGTCTTCGAATTTCTGGACAGCGGTGCGCAGGTGCTCTCCACCCATGAGGTCGTCCATTATAACGGCACGACAACGAGCGGCTGGGAGCATATCAACGACACCCAGACGGCGCCGGCCAATACGGCAAGCGTTAAAGTCGTCATCCTGACGCTTGACGTCAACGGGACGATTTATGTCGATGATCTGGCCTTGACCAGCGAGTAACTGCACGATCTCGCGCGAAAGCATGACGGTACGAGAGGGAAGGCCGCGGGTTGATCCGCGGTCTTCTTGCCGTTCCAATAGAATGAAATGCGCAGCGCGCCCAAAGGACGGCGATAGCCGCTTCACCTTGATAGGCTAGACTGAGTGGGGTTGCCGGGTCCACTACGGAAGTAGAGCCGGCTTGCCACGCAACGCGGGGCGGATTACAATACAGGGTAACGGCGCGGGGACGAGCTCCGGGATGAAGGGTGGAGGACAACGATGATTCGAGTAC
>JAQSXN010000592.1 GCA_029256665.1 Paenibacillus sp. | reverse complement strand
TAGGCGCGGCTCACCCAGTCTGCCGGCAGCAGGGGAACCGCCGTCATGACCGCTAGCGCGATTAGCAGCAGCTTGGCTGCTCGTCCCTTCCATGTTTGCCTATTGGCTCTGCTCATCATTGTCCTCCGTTCTTGGAACGCGTCTCCAATAACTGTATGTTCGATAACGAATCCATTATAAGGGATCCGAGCGAAAGTGAAAATGCTAATTTTTGAGAATATAACCTAAAAACCTCACACGACGAAAAAATATTTTTTAATTCCTTACGCGCCTCCCGCCGACCCATTACGATGGCCGGCCCTTATGGTATACTGGACAAAAGAAATTCCAATCTACGAGAATAGAAAAGAGCGGCTGCGGAGGATACGGTAACGATGGCTAGCAAGGATGAGACAGAGAAGGAACAACGACTGAGCGCGCTCCCGGAGGGCGTCAAGCTGGGCTGGGGCATTGAGAAGAAACGGCGCAGGGGACCCAAAGGGGAGCTCAGCATCCCCCAAATCGTCCAAGCGGCGATCGCGATCGCCGACGCGGAAGGGCTAGGGGCGGTGTCGATGAGCCGAGTGGCCCAGTCGCTGGGCTATACGACGATGTCGCTGTACCGGTACGTCTCCAAAAAAAACGATCTGCTTCTGCTCATGCAGGACGCGGTTTGCGATATCTCGATTCCCGAGGAGCGGGAAGGGGAGACATGGCGGGACCAAATGAAGGAATACGTGCGTCTATGCGTAGATGTATTTCGAAATCACCCTTGGTACACCGATATTCCCATCCAGAGCTTGCCGCTGATGCCCTATAACTTACGAATTCTGGAATGGTTTCTGCGCATCATGCGCGACTTCCCGTTGAACGAGTTCGAGAAGATGTCGTTTATATTGCTTGTCAGCAGCTACTCCAGGGCTTGCGGCATGATCGAACGCGACAAGGCGCTTGTCCTGAAGGATGGCGGCTCGCTGGAAAGCTTTGAAGGACTGGATTATACCGCGGCGCTCCAAGAGCTTATCTCGCCGGGCGAGTTCCCGCATCTCCATCCGATCTTGATGTCGGGCGCCTACACGGGCGAGAAGGATAATCCGATCGAAGACGATTTGGAGTTCGGATTGGAACGCATATTGGACGGCATCGAACAATATCTCGAGATGAAGCGCAAGCTCTTGTAAAACAAACAAAAATCACGTTCTCCCTCGCGACGGATCGTCGAGGAGGAACGTGATTTTTTTGAAATATAGGAAAGTATATCATTTTTTCATACTTTCACTATATTTCTCGGAATGAAACGCGCTGCGCCGCCAAGGACGGCGACAGCCGTTTCACCTTGGTTGCGCTTCTTTACGCGTTTAAATGTTAAAGCCGTTTACTCTTTAGACTTCCGCGCGAAGGCAATCGCGCCCCAGACGATCGCGGCAAGCAGAATGCCGCCGCACCATAGCAGCGCTTTCCAGCCATGATCGCCGACCGGCGCGCCTGCAAGCAGGGCGCGGATGGTCTCGATTACCGGAGTGATCGGTTGATGGCTTGCGAACCCTTGCAGCCAGGACGGCATCGTGTTCGTTGGCACGAACGCGCTTGACAAGTACGGTAGGAACAGCAGGACGAAGCCGTAACCGCTCGCCGCGGACGGACTGCCCGTGACTAGACCGATAGCGGCGAATAACCAGGTAAACGTTAGAATGAACAAGGCAACGAGTCCGAGAGCAAGGAGCCACTCCGCCAAGCTGGCGCTCGGCTCAAACCCGACGAGCAGCGCGACGCCGATGACAATGCCGGTCGCTACGAGATTGCGGACGAGACTGGCGACGACATGCCCCGTTATGACGCTGGTCGCCTGGATCGGCATCGTTCGGAATCGGTCGATGATGCCATTGGTCATGTCGGTCGCTATGTCGACGGCCACGCTGGAAGCGCCGAAGCCCGCGCAAAGCAGGATGATGCCGGGCACGACGTAATTCACGTAATCGCCGCCCGAGGCGATGGCGCCACCGAATACATAAGTGAACAGAAGCATAAGGAATACAGGCAGCATAATGGCCATCATCAGCGACTCGACGTTGCGAATGCTGTGACGCAGGCTGCGCCCGATAAATACGGTGTTCGTCGTTAGCAATGTTCTCATCTTGCCGCAACCTCCTTAACCGCCTCGGGCGGCGCTTTCGTTAGGGACAGGAACACATCGTCCATGCTGGGCTTGCGGATGCCGATCTTGGTGTCCGCCGGATATTGAGCCGCGAGCTCGTTCATCGCCAGCCTGATATCGGCCAGTCCGCCGCTGGTCGGGATGGCGCGTATCAGCTCATCCTGGCCGTTTCTCAGCTCGATGACCTCGCCGCCGACTCTGGCCTTCAGCTCCTCGGAGGTGCCTTCGGCCACGATGCGTCCGCCATGAATGACGGCGATCCGGTCGGCCAGCTCGTCGGCTTCCTCCAAATATTGCGTCGTGAGCAAGATCGTGATGCCTTGCTGCTTAAGCTTTAATATCATTTCCCAAAGCGCGCGTCGGCTGATCGTATCGAGGCCCGTGGTCGGCTCGTCGAGGAACAGGACGGGGCGGTTCGCGACCAGGCTGAGCGCGAGGTCGAGCCGTCTGCGCATGCCGCCGGAATACGTCTTGGCCCGCTTGCCCGCCGCGTCCTCCAGCTCGAATTGCTTCAGCAGCTCCGCCGTGCGCTCTCGCGCTTCGGCAACGGAGTAGCCGGACAGCCGGCACATCATAAGCAGATTTTCTTCCCCGGTAAGCACCTCGTCTACCGCCGCGAATTGACCGGTGAGGCTGATGGAGCGCTTCACCTCTTTTTTCTCCCGCACGACGTCGTATCCGGCCACGCTTGCTCTTCCTGCATCCGGAGAAGCGAGGGTGGACAGAATGCGAATCAACGTCGTTTTGCCGGCGCCGTTCGGGCCGAGCAGCGCGAAGATGGTCCCGGCCGGAACGGACAGATTCAATTCTTTCAGCACGTCCTTGTCCTTGAACGACTTTCTTAATCCGCGTACCTCTATGGCATGTGTCGCCATTGTTGTTCACTCCTTCATTGGCATTGTATTAACTGTGTGTGTTATAAACAGTATATTAAGTACTCAATTATTACACCTCGGTCTGTAGGCTGATTTAGTCATGCGACTGACGGGGGAGAGGAAGGAGACAATGGATGATTTGGAGAGATCTCAAATGTATGACTTATCGATAAGTTTATTAACCACAATAGAATTTATATGTTATCGAGAAATCGAAAACCGAAATTCTGTTTGGCGATAAACTATGAACATCGTAGTAGACGGCTGAGAAGCG
>JAQSXN010000026.1 GCA_029256665.1 Paenibacillus sp. | reverse complement strand
TAGGGTGATCGACGATGGGGAAACGAATTAGACTGCGCACGTTGTTTTTTGGAGGGATTATGACCCTCCTTTTCTTTGTTTTGATCGGGAAACTCTACGTCGTGCAAGTAGTAGACGGAGCAATGTGGTACGACGAAGCAAAGAAGAGATGGGCGGCCGCCGATAGCATAACGGCCAAGAGAGGGGAAATTACGGATAGAAACGGCAACGTGCTTGCCATGGACACGATCGCGTACAACGTGTCGGTCGATCCGCAAATTATCCATGATGGAGACATAGCGGAGGAGGTTATTGACGGACTGCACGAGACGCTTGGCATCCCAAAGGACGAACTGGAGGAGCAAGTAACGGCGCAAAAGAAAGACGGCACTTTCTACCGTTCGCGCGAGCTGCGCGATGGCGGCTGGTTGATCGACAAAGCGGTGGCCGACAAGTTGGCGGAGTTCCGCAGCGGACTAGTAGACAAGCTGAGGGAAGAGAAAAAAACGCTGGACACCGGCATCTATATGGTAGAGACGTTGAAACGGCTCTATCCGCGTAAAGCGCTGGCTTCGCAGCTTGTTGGATATGTCAGTCTCGACGGAGAAAACAAGACGGGCATCGAAGCTTATTTCGACGAACAGTTGAAGGGCGTTGACGGTTACTTGAAATACGAGAAAGACGGCAAGCGCGTCCAGCTTTCCAAAGGCGAAGTAGACTATCAAGAGCCGAAAAACGGAAGCAACGTGCAGTTGACGATCGACAACGAGATTCAGCAATACGTCGTCGAGGCGCTGCGCGACATCGTCGCCAAATATTCGCCATTAAGCGCGACGGCGATTGCCGCCGACCCCAATACAATGGAAATTTTGGCGATGGCCAATATGCCGGAATTCGACCCCAACAACTATTCGGATTACGAATATGCCAGTTTCTACAACCATGCCGTCGGTTCGCTATACGAGCCCGGCTCGACCTTTAAGATCGCCACGTTGGCGGCCGCGGTCGAGGAGGGCGTGTTTAACCCGGAAGAAATCTATCAGTCCGGCAGCATTGTCGTTCCCGGGGACCCGCGGCCCATTCGAGAGCATAATCGGGTAGGCTGGGGCAAGATCAGCTTCCTGGATGGACTTAAGTACTCCAGTAACGTCGCATTCGTTAAGCTGGGTTTTGAGCGGCTTGGCGGGGATAAGCTTCGGGACTATTTCTCGAGATTCGGTTTCGGCCAGAAAACGGGCATCGAGCTGACGAACGAGTTGGCGGGTACCATCAACTTGCAAAGGAACAGGGATATCGCGTCGGCTTCTTTCGGACAAGGGCAAGTGCAGGTCACCGCGATTCAGCAAGTGGCGGCGGTCGCCGCCGTTGCCAATGGCGGCAAGCTGATGGAGCCGCATATCGTAAAAAGCATTACCGATCCGACGACCAAGACAACAACGATCACGGAGCCAAAATTGGTCCGTCAAGTCATTTCCGAGCAAACGTCGAAGCAGGTTGGCGAATATTTGGAACAGGTTGTCTCCGATCAGGATAAGGGTACGGGGAAAAATGCCTACATCGAAGGTTATCGCGTAGCGGGCAAGACGGGTACGGCCCAAAAGGTTATCAATGGGAAATATTCGGATAAAAAATTCATGGTCTCGTTTATCGGATACGCTCCGGTAGAGAATCCGCGAATCGTGCTCTATATTATGGTCGACGAGCCTAACAATCCGTTGGTCGGCGGCGGTTCGGCGGCGGCTCCTGCTTTCCGGGAGATCGTGCTAAAGAGCCTCAAAAAAATGGGCGTCGCTCCTGACTATGACGTCCAGGAGAACGAAGACGAGGAAGGCTCGACCAAGGAAGCGAAAATCGCGGTGCCTGACGTCAAGGATGCTAAGTTGGCAAACGCGCAGGCGGAGATTCAGGGTAAAGGGTTGACGGTGGAGCTTGTAGGAACAGGAGGCAGCGTGCTGACCCAAATTCCGGCGGCGGGCTCGCTCATTTCTCCCGCTCAGAAGGTATACCTCATAACGGAGAAAAAAGAGCAGCTCAAGGTACCCGACTTAACCGGCGTTTCTTTGCGCGATGCGCTGGAGCTCACCTCCTTAATCGGAGCGCGGCTCGTCCCGGAGGGAACGGGCTACGTCCACAGCCAGCAGGTCGTCGAAGAAAACGGCGAGCGGCTGGTCAAAGTGCAGCTGGTGCCGCCCGAAGGCTCGGAAAACTACGGCGAGGCGCTTCATTCCGCGTCGAATGCCGCAGCTGCTGACGGAGCATCCGACGGACAACCTGATGATTCTTCCGATGATGGCGGCGGCCAAGCCGACGAATCGTCATCCGACGGCGAAACCTCGGGCGAAGGCGAAGGCCAATCCGATGCCGACGCTGCCGACGCCGAAGATTCAGACGACCCAATCGGCGCCCAGGGCGGCGAAAATTGATCCTTAGTCTTACGTGTTCTAGTTAAAATGAAGGTTCAAAAATTCGGTTTTCAGCACCAAGAAGATTGCGGGCAGCTAGAAAATGAGGAGCGTAGCAGAGCTACGTGAGCACCGGAAGTTTCGGCTGCGTGCAATATTCGACGTCGAATAATCATCCTGAGATGCCTCGTGATCAAAAGCGAAGTTTTTGAACTACCTCTAAACAGCTTGTTCTATCCCCTTCTTGTGGCTCATAACTTGGAAATGAGCGTCATTGCACGCTTGTACGAAGGTTAGAGCGGCAGAGGGGGATTTCTACGATGAAGGTGTCTAACGTAACGGTAAGGCGGCGGTTGTTCGTCGTGCTTATTTTGGCGGGAGTGGCGTTTGTCGCCTTATGCCTGCGGCTAGGCTACGTGCAGCTATACAAGGGCGCGGAGCTGGCGGAGAGGGCGGAGGATTCTTGGCGCCGCAATATCCCGTACGTAGCGAAGCGCGGCGAGATTTGGGATCGCAACGGCGTCCAGCTGGTGTATAACGTCAGCACTCCAACGGTGTGGGCGATACCGGTGCAGGTGAAGGAAAAGGAAAAAACGGCGGCAACGCTTGCGCCGCTTTTGGACATGTCCGTCGATAAGCTGCTAGACAAGGTCAAGAAGGTTGAGCGGATCGTTCAGCTCGGACCGGGCGGCCGCAAGATAACGCCGGAGAAAGCGAACGAAATCCGGTCGCTCAATTTGCCGGGCATCGTCGTAGCCGAAGACAGCAAGCGGCATTATCCATTCGGGAGCATGGCTGCGCATATGCTCGGATTTACCGGGATCGACAACCAAGGACTGACCGGTATCGAATCCAAGTATAACGAAGTGCTTACGGGCATTCAGGGCAACGTAACGTATTTGTCGGACGCGGCAGGACGGATCATGCCGAATTCAGCCGATACGTACGAAGAACCGAAGCAAGGTCTCACGCTTCAGTTGACGATTGACAAGGATATTCAAGCGGTTATGGAACGGGAGCTGGATCAAGCCATGACCGGGCTTCAAGCGGATAGCGTCATCGCGATCGCGATGAATCCGAAGAACGGCGAAATTCTCGGGATGGCAAGCAGACCGACTTATGAACCCGACAAATACCAGGAAGTAGCGAGCGAGGTGTATAACCGCAATCTGCCCATCTGGATGACGTACGAGCCGGGATCTACTTTCAAAATCATTACGCTTGCCGCCGCGCTGGAGGAAAAGAAAGTCGATCTCAAAAACGAGCATTTTTTCGATCCAGGCGCTATTGAAATCGGCGGCGCGAGACTGCGCTGCTGGAAGAAGGGCGGACACGGCAGCCAAACCGTCCTCGAGGTCGTCGAAAATTCATGCAACCCCGGTTTCGTCACGCTGGGCAACCGCCTGGGCAAGGATACCTTGTTCCAATATATTAAAGATTTTGGGTTCGGCAAGAAAACCGGCATCGATATTAACGGCGAGGAAAACGGCATCCTGTTCAAGCTTAGTCAGGTAGGCCCGGTGGAGCTTGCCACGACGGCGTTCGGTCAAGGCGTGTCGGTAACTCCGATTCAGCAGATCGCGGCGGTGTCGGCAGCCATTAACGGCGGGACGCTGTACAAGCCGCATGTGACGAAGGCGCTCCTCGACCCCGATACGGGAGAGGTCGTGCGCGAGGTCGAGCCGGAGGCGGTGCGCCGGGTTATATCCGAAGAAACGTCGAAGCAGGTGCGGGAAGCGCTGGAGAGCGTCGTTGCCAAGGGCACGGGGCGCAACGCGTTCATCGACGGCTACAGGGTAGGAGGCAAAACGGGCACGGCGCAAAAGGTCATTAACGGCCGTTACTCGCCCAATGAACATATCGTATCGTTTATCGGCTTCGCTCCGGCTGACGATCCCGAGATCGTGATCTACGTGGCGGTCGACAATCCGCAGGGCATCCAATTCGGCGGTCTTGTCGCAGCCCCGATCGTGCGCAATATGATGGAGGACGCGCTAACGATCATGGAGATCCCGCGCCGCGAGACACAGATCGACCGGTTGTACAAGTACGGCGAGACGCCGATCGTGACCGTGCCGAATCTGATCGGCAAGAGCGTCTCCGAGCTATACGAGGATCTCAACATGAACTTTAACCTCACGACGGCCGGCACGGGCAAGGTTGTGATCCGTCAAGCTCCCGCGGAAGGTTCGCGGGTGGATCGGGGATCGACGATCCGAATTTATCTCGGGGACGAAGAAGATATCGAGCATACCCACTAATCACCACATTGCAAGCCGTTAACGCGTTTGCTCTGGGCGGCATATAGTATTCCGTCAGAGTATTCGAGGGAGGCTTGAACGGGATGCGTCTACGAGATCTTACGGAGTTGCTCGTTACAGCGCGGTTAATAGGGGACGGCGATACTGAGTTCACGAGGGTTGAAAAGGATTCCAGGAAGGTGACGCGGGGAACGTTGTTCGTCTGCGTACCCGGGCATCAGGCGGACGGCCATGCGTACGCCGGCGAAGCGGCGGCGCGCGGAGCCGCGGCGATCGTAGCCGAGAGGCAGCTGCAGCTGGATGTTCCGCAGCTCATCGTTAAGGACGCGAGGACGGCAAGCGCCGTCATCGCGAGTCATCTCTATGCCTATCCGAGCGAGAAGGTTCGGCTTATCGGCGTAACGGGCACCAACGGGAAAACGACGACGACGTACCTCGTGGAGACGATATTGAACGGCAACGGCCGCCCGTCCGGTGTCATCGGCACGATCGAACGGCGATTCGGAGGGAAAACGCATCCGATGAACAGCACGACGCCGGACGCGGTGGAGCTTCAACGTTATCTTGCGGAAATGAGAGATTGCGGCGTGGAATATTGCGCGATGGAGGTATCCTCGCACGCGCTGGAGCAAGGAAGGGTGAAGGGCTGCCGCTTTCGGACCGCCGTCTTCACCAATTTGACGCAAGATCATCTGGATTACCACGGCACGATGGAGAGGTACGGAGACGCGAAGGGACTGTTCTTCTCGCGGCTCGGCAACGCTTATGCCAGTCTTCGGGAAGAACGCAATTTCGCGGTGCTCAACGCGGATGACGAAGCAAGCGCGAAGTTCGGCCGTCTAACGGCCGCGCAGGTAGTCACGTACGGCGTCGAACGCGAAGCGGACGTTCGGGCCACCGAAATTCGCATCTCCGCGCGAGGCACGTCGTTTCGTGTCGCCACCTTCAAAGGCGAGGCCGATATCAGGCTGAATCTGCCTGGCAAATTCAACGTTTACAATGCCCTTGCCGCGATTGCCGCCACGCTGCTGGAAGGCATCCCGCTCGAACGGATTGCAGAGTCGCTTGCTTCCATTCCCGGAGTGCCGGGTAGGGTGGAAAGCGTGGACGCGGGACAGCCGTTCGCCGTTATCGTCGATTACGCGCATACGCCCGACGGACTGGAGAACGTGCTGAAGGCGACCCGCGAGTTCGCGGAAGGGCGGATTATCGCCGTATTCGGCTGCGGGGGCGACCGGGATCGGACGAAACGTCCGCTCATGGGCAGAATCGCGGCAGAGCATGCGAACTATATGATCGTGACCTCCGATAACCCCCGTACGGAAGATCCCGCGCGCATTATAGACGATATCATGCAGGGGGTTCGGGACGCGGGCACGGAGCCCGATCGGTACGCCGTCATTCCCGATCGGAAGGGCGCGATAGAAAAAGCGGTTGAAATGGCAAGCCCAGGCGATGTAGTATTGATTGCGGGGAAAGGTCATGAAACTTACCAACTGATCGGCGGAGAGGTGTTTGACTTCGACGATCGATTAACGGCAAAAGACGCGATAAGGGGATTGTTACATTGATTAAACGTACGGTTGGACAAATTGCGGCCATGTGCGGCGCTACGCGCCGCGGCGGCCTTGAAGATACGCTCGTATGCGGGGTGACGACGGATTCGCGGGCGATAGGCGGCGGAGATTTGTTCGTGCCGCTGGTCGGCGAACGATTCGACGGTCACGACTTCGCGGCGGAAGCCGCCTCCGGCGGGGCCAAGGCGATGCTGTGGCAGAAGGGACGCGACATTCCGGCGGATCTGCCGGACGTTGCGTTTTTGCTCGTGAAGGACACGCTTGCCGCGCTGCAGCGGCTTGCCGCCGCCTATCGGAACGAGCTGACGGTCCGCGTGGTCGGCATTACGGGCAGCAACGGCAAGACGACGACAAAGGATATGACGGCCGCCTTGCTGTCCACGCAATATACGGTGCTCAAGACGGAAGGCAACTTAAACAATCATATCGGCTTGCCGCTCACGATGCTTAAGCTGGACGAGGAGACGGAGGTCGCCGTGCTGGAGATGGGGATGAGCGGCTTTGGAGAGATCGAGCTGCTGACGAAGCTGGCTTCGCCGGATCTGGCCATCATCACGAACATAGGAGACGCGCACATGCTCCAGCTAGGCTCGCGCAGCGGCATTGCAAAGGCCAAGCTCGAAATCGCGCAAGGGCTCGGGGAGAACGGCGTGCTGCTGTACAACGGCGACGAGCCGCTTCTCGAGGAAGGGCTTGCCGCTACGGTACTGCCGGAGGGGGTTGCCCTTCGGACCTTCGGACTCGGAGGGGACAACGAGTGGTCGGCGGACGGGATCGAGCTGTTTCCGGACAAGTGCGCGTTTACCGCGATGAACCGCGGACAGGTAAGCGGCGTAGGGATCGTTCATATTCCGGTACCCGGCCGTCATAATATAAGCAACGCGCTTGCCGCGATCGCCGCCGCGAGATTCCTCGGCGTTCCGGCGGACCGCATCCATCAGGGCTTCCGGCAATTGAAGCTGACAAGCATGCGCATCGAACCGTCGAAGGCGTTCAACGGCGCGGTAATTCTCAACGACGCCTATAACGCGAATCCCACAGCCGTAAGGGCGGCGATCGATTTGGTCGCGGGTCTCGGCGGCTTCCGCAAACGCTGGATCGTGCTTGGCGACATGCTTGAGCTCGGTCCGGAGGAGGCGGAGCTTCACAGGGGAGTCGGGGCTTACGTGCTGCCGGGTTCGGCGGAAGCCGTGCTGACATGCGGGCCGTTATCTGCGAGCACGGCCGAAGGGGCGAAGGCCAGTCTTCCAGAAGCGGATAGGGCCGGGCTCGTGCGCCACTTCGACGATAAGGACGCGTTGTCCGATTGGCTGAGAGAACGGCTGCATCCGGAGGATCTTGTCCTCGTGAAGGGATCCAGAGGGATGCGGATGGAACAAGTTGTCCAAGCTTTGGAGAAGGGGTGAAGAAATGGACATGATGGTCAACTTATTCGCGATCGGCACATCCTTCCTCATAACGGTTCTGCTCGGACCATTGTTCATCCCTTTGCTCCGAAGGCTCAAGTTCGGCCAGCAGATTCGCACGGAAGGTCCGGAGAGCCATCTGAAGAAAAGCGGGACGCCGACGATGGGCGGCATCATCATCATGATCGCCCTCATGATCGCGTTCCTTCGCTTCGCGGACAAATCAAGCGAGTTTTGGGTGCTGCTGACAGCTTCGCTCGGCTTTGGACTCGTAGGTTTCCTGGACGATTATATTAAGATCGTATTCAAACGCTCGCTTGGGCTGACGGCCAGACAGAAGCTGTTCGGACAGCTCTTGTTCTCGGTCGTCGTCTGCGCGCTGCTTTACGATATGGGCCACAGCACGGAAATAACGATTCCCGGCACGAGCGCGGGCTTCGATCTCGGCTGGTTCTATTATCCGCTCGTCGTCATCATCTTGTTCGCCGCCAGCAACTCGGTCAATTTCACCGACGGTCTCGACGGACTGCTCGCGGGCACGAGCGCGATCGCGTTCGGCGCCTTCATGATCGTCGCGCTGCAGACCTCCGAGCATGAGTCGGCCATCTTCTCGGCGGCCATGATCGGCGCGGTTCTGGGCTTCCTCGTCTACAATGCGCATCCGGCCAAGGTCTTCATGGGGGACATGGGGTCCCTCGGCATCGGCGGCGGCATCGCGGCCGTGGCGATCCTGACCAAGACGGAGCTGCTTCTTATTCTGATCGGCGGCGTGTTCGTGCTCGAGATGCTGTCGGTCATTCTGCAAGTCGGCTCCTTTAAGCTGAGAGGCAAGCGCATCTTCAAGATGAGCCCGATCCACCATCACTTCGAGCTCAGCGGCTGGTCGGAATGGAAGGTCGTTACCGTGTTCTGGCTGGTCGGCCTGTTGTTTGCCGCCGCCGGCGTTCTCATCATCATCTAATCGACTATATAATCAGACGCACATTGGCGGTTCTCGCTTACGGGAGCCGCTTGCTGCGTACATAGAAAGGATTGTCGCTGCATATGAACCACCCTGCGGACTACCGAGGCCGGCGAGTTGTCGTGTTAGGCCTCGCGAGAAGCGGCGTCAGCGTCGCCAAGCTGTTTCACAAGCTAGGAGCGGACGTTGTCGTCAATGACAAGAAGGATAGGGAGAGCAGTCCCGAAGCGGAAGAGCTCGAAGCTCTGGGCATAACCGTTATTTGCGGCTACCATCCGGACGACCTGATCGATGAACATACGGCCCTGATGGTCAAAAATCCGGGCATTCCATATACCGCGCCGCCCGTGCGCCAAGCGATCCTTCTAGGCATCGACGTCTTGACGGAGGTAGAAGCGGCATACCTGATTTCGCCCGCTCCCATCATCGGCATCACCGGCTCCAATGGCAAGACAACAACGACGACAATGATCGGCGAGCTGCTCGCCGCGGCCGGCTTAAGCCCCATCGTTGCCGGCAACATCGGCGTACCGTTATGCGAAGCCGCCCAAGACGCTTCCGCGGACGACTGGATCGTAGCCGAGCTTAGCAGCTTCCAATTAAAAGGGACGCAGTCGTTCCGGCCGCGGATCGCGCTGCTGCTCAACCTGGCGGAGACGCATCTAGATTACCACGGCGGCATGGAAGATTACGTTGCTTCGAAACGGATGTTGTTCGCCAATCAGACGGAAACCGACACGGCGGTACTGGGTTGGGACGACCCCGTCTGCCGCGAGACGGCGCAAGGATTGAAGGCTAAGCTGTTGCCCTTCTCGCTGTACGAGAGACTCGCGCATGGCGTATGCATCGAGCCGCCGTACGCGCGCGATGGCGACATCGACGACGCAAGCTCTGCGAAGCGCACCATCGTCGTTCGGCTGGAAACCGAGTCGGGGACGTCGGAAACGGTCGTCATGCCGGTTGCCGAGCTCGGCTTGCCGGGGCGGCATAACGCGGCTAACGCCATGGCCGCGATCGCCGCATGCATCGCCGCCGGAGCGCGTCCAGAAGCGCTCGCCGAGCCGCTCCGCACGTTCAAAGGCGTGGAGCATCGCTTGGAGTTCGTGCGCGAGAAAAACGGCGTAACGTTCCACAATAGCTCGAAGGACACCAATCCGACGGCGACGATGATGGCCGCCAGGTCGATTAAGGCGCCCATCATCTTAGTAGCCGGCGGGCTGGACCGCGGCTCGGATTATATGGAGCTGCTGCCTTTGTTTAAGGAGCTTAAGGGACTCGTCGTGCTCGGAGAGACGCGCGGCAAGCTGGAGCGCGTGGCGAATCTGGCAGGTTTAGCCAAGGTGCAATCGGTGAACGCTGAGAAGGACGCCGAATCCACGCTTCGCGAGGCGGTCGTCCGGGCTTACGCGATGGCGGAGCCTGGCGACGCCGTGCTGTTATCGCCGGCCTGCGCGAGCTGGGACATGTTCGAATCGTATGAACAAAGAGGGAGCATGTTTAAACAATCGGCGCATACCTTGTAAGTAGGGGGCCTGTCCCTACTTTCCCATGCTAAGAGGTGTGTTCGCTATGGCTAAAGCGCGTTCTGCCCCCGATCTTTGGCTCTTCGCCGCCATTGGGCTTATTCTTGCAATCGGTCTCGTCATGGTCTACAGCGCTAGCGCGGTGCTGGCGCTTCACGAGTTCGACGACCGATTCTATTATGTCAAACGCCAGCTATTATTTGCCGGACTCGGCATAGGTGCGTTACTATTTACGATGAACACCCATTATACCGTATGGAAGAAATGGGCGCCGATGCTGCTTATTATCTGCTTCGGCTTGCTCGTCGTCGTTCTGATTCCAGGCGTAGGCGTCGTGCGCGGCGGCGCGAGAAGCTGGCTGGGCATCAGCTCCTTCGGCATTCAGCCTTCGGAGTTTATGAAGCTTGCCATGATTTTGTTTCTATCCAAATGGCTTTCGGAGAAGCAGCAAAACATTACGCTGTTAACAAAAGGCCTGATGCCGCCGCTCGGATTGGTCGGCCTCGCGTTCGGCTTGATCATGCTTCAGCCCGATCTCGGGACGGGGTCGGTCATGGTCGGCGCTTCGCTTATTTTGATTTATACGGCTGGAGCCCGGATGGCGCATCTAGGCGGACTGGCCTTGGTCGGCGTCGTCGGCTTCGTCGGCCTGATTCTGGCCGCGCCGTACCGGCTGCAGCGGATCACGTACTTTCTGGATCCGTGGGCTGACCCGCTCGGCGGAGGTTATCAAATTATTCAATCGTTGTTCGCGATCGGCCCGGGCGGACTGGTCGGTCTCGGCCTCGGCATGAGCAGGCAGAAGTTCAGCTATTTGCCCGAGCCGCAAACGGATTTTATTTTCTCGATCCTCGCAGAGGAGCTCGGGTTCATCGGCGGCGCCACGATTATCATGCTGTTCCTGATCGTCGTCTGGCGGGGGATCCGCACCGCCATCGCGGCGCCGGATACGTTCGGCAGCTTCCTCGCCGTCGGCATCACGGGGATAATCGGCGTGCAGGTCTTGATCAATATCGGCGTCGTCATCGGCATGATGCCCGTTACCGGCATCACGCTGCCGCTAGTCAGCTACGGCGGATCGTCGTTGACGCTGCTGCTTACGGCGTTCGGCATTCTGCTCAACATCTCGCGTTATTCCAGATAATCGAACATGATGCCTCGAGCCGCCAAGGCTCCGAGGCTTGCATAGAAGGCCACGGATGGCGGACGCATAGGCGTCTGTCACACAACAAGCGAGCAAGGCATAAGATACCCTATATTCGCGACCGTCACCTGCGGGAGCGGAGGATCACAATGAAGCCTGCGGCAAATGGCAACATACGCAGCAATGAAGGAGGAAGTCGCAATGGAAGCATGTATAGCGGAGTTAAGGGAAGCGGCGGTCGGAGAACTGCTGCTGGACGAACCGCTTTCGAAGCACACAACCTGGAAGATCGGCGGACCTGCCGACCTGTTACTCCTTCCTAGGAGCAAAGAACAACTGATTGCCGCAATCCGGCTGCTGCATAAGCATGGAGTGCCATGGACCAACCTGGGACGCGGCTCCAACATGCTGGCGCTGGACAAGGGCATTCGCGGCGTTGTGATCAAGCCGTCCGGAGGTCTCGATTACGTCTCGTTCGAAGGGTCGACGGCAATTGCCGGCGCGGCCTATTCCTTTATCAAGCTGTCCGTCATGGCGGGCAAGGCCGGACTTACCGGGCTGGAATTCGCGAGTGGAATTCCCGGCACGGTCGGCGGAGCCGTCTACATGAATGCAGGGGCGCACGGATCGGATGTGTCGCGTATTTTCAAGTATGCTGACATTGTACTGGAGACAGGGGAATTGGTGCGTTACGGCCCCGAGGACATGGAATTCGATTATCGGCATTCCATCCTTCACGAGAAACGGGGCATCGTCGTCGAAGCCGGCTTTGAGCTTGCGGAAGGCGAACGGATGGAAATCGCTTCGGCGATGGCTTCCTACAAGGAACGGAGACTGAGGACTCAGCCCTATACGATGGCTTGCGCGGGCAGCGTCTTCCGCAACCCGTCCGGCGATTTCGCCGCTAGGCTGATCCAGGAAGCGGAGCTTAAAGGTTTCTCCATCGGAGGAGCGCAGGTGTCCGAGCAACACGCCAATTTTATTGTAAACACCGGGCAAGCGACAGCTAGAGATGTACTCGCCCTTATGGACCACATTAGGCGCACCGTGGAGGAACGTTCAGGCGTGAAGCTGGTGCCGGAAGTGCTGGTGGTGGGCGAGGGGTAATTCGGAGGTGATACATTGGACAAATTGGTGATTGAAGGCGGGAAACCTCTCTCAGGATCCATAGTCATCCAAGGAGCAAAAAATGCCGCTTTGCCGATACTGGCTGCCAGCTTGCTGGCCGAAGGCACCATCACGATCGATTCGGTGCCAAGATTGCTGGATATCGAAGTCATGCTGAACATTTTGCGCGAATTAGGATGCCGCGCCGAGCATAATGGCGAGACGGTCGTGCTCGACACGACCGCCATTCATACGTCCCATGTGCCGGAAACGTTGATGAACAAGATGCGTTCTTCGATCTTTCTTATGGGACCGCTGCTCTCCCGATTCGGGGAAGCGCAAGTCTATCAGCCGGGAGGCTGCGCAATCGGAGAACGCAAGATTGATCTTCACCTGGAAGGTTTGCAAGCGCTTGGAGCCGAGATCGAAGAGATTGGCAACCGGATCGTGTGCCGCGCGGATAAGCTGCGAGGCGCCGACATTCATCTTAGTTTCCCGAGCGTGGGGGCGACCGAGAATATTATGATGGCCGCCGTGCTCGCGGAAGGCCGCACAACGCTTACGAATGCGGCCAGGGAGCCGGAAATACAGGATTTGCAACGATTCTTGAACACGGTGGGCGCCAAGATCATGGGCGCCGGCACGGACACGATTACGATTGAAGGCGTCGCCGAACTTACCCCTTGCCGCTACAAGGTCATTCCCGACCGGATCGTAGCCGGCACCATCATGGTTGCCGCAGCCGCCACGCGCGGAGCGGTCACGCTGCAAAACACACAGCCCGCCCACTTATCCTCTCTTATCCATGTTATGCGCCGCGCAGGTGTTCAAATCATTATCGACGGTGATATAATAAAGGTTAATAGCGCCGCGAGGTGCAGGTCCATCGAGAGAATCGTCACTTCGCCGTATCCGGCATTCCCTACCGATCTGCAGTCCCAGGTGATGGTGCTTCTCGCGCTCGCCGACGGGGTAAGCATTATGAAGGAAACGATCTTCGAAGGCCGTCTCAAGCATGTCGACGAATTGTCACGCATGGGCGCCGATATTCGCGTGGATATGAACGCCGCGTTTATCCGTGGCGTAACGCGCCTGTACGGGGCTACCGTCGAGGCGACGGATTTGCGGGCCGGCGCCGCGCTTGTCATTGCGGGACTCGCCGCGCAAGGCCGGACGATCGTCGAGCAGGTCCACCATATCGACCGTGGTTACGATCGAATCGAGCATATGCTTACGAAGCTTGGCGCCAGGATTACTAGAAACTCTCCCGTGCCCAATAACGAATTGACTAGATAATCACTCGCAGTTAGTACGAAGCGTTCGGCTTCCTTGGACCTCTTCCGGGGAAGCCGGCGTTTTGCAGGAAAGAGGGACAAGTTATGAGTGGCGGTAATATGCCGGTGCTTAAAGAGCCCGCCCGCAAACGCAAAGGCAACAAAAAGCTGCTGGCGATTCTATTGTTGTTGTTCGCCGCTTTGCTGGCCGTATTGTTCTTTAACTCATCGATTAGCAAAATATCCGAAATACAAGTAACGGGCATGGAGCATGCCTCCAAGGAACAAATACAAGCGGCGATGGCTGTCGCGGTAGGCGACGCCTTCTTTCAGACTTCCTCCAGCTCTATCGCGGGACGAGTGGAGAGGCTTCCGCAAGTGGAATCGGCCAAGGTCGTCAAGGTATTCCCCGGC
>JAQSXN010000591.1 GCA_029256665.1 Paenibacillus sp. | reverse complement strand
GCGGTTTGGATGGGACGGGTGCCATTTGCCGATTTTTACTTCAATTCCTTCAAGGTTTCGATCATTACGACGCTGATCACGCTCGTTATTTCCTCAATGGCGGCTTATGCGTTAACCAAGCTGCGGTTCCGCGGCAGAAACCTGGTGTTTTTCGCGCTGCTTTCGTTTATGATTATTCCGGATCAAGCGACGCTTATCCCGCGGTTTATGCTGATTCGTTGGTTCGGGTTATACGACACGCATGCGGCGCTTATCGTAACGAGCATGTTTTCCATCTATTTCACCTTCCTGCTGCGCCAATTCATGAGCAGCATCAACGACGAGTTTATCGAGGCCGCGAGAATGGACGGAGCCGGATATCTCCGGATCTTCGCTTCGATCATGGTGCCGCTGTGCAAGCCGGTGCTCGCCACGGTGGCCATCATCAAATTCATCTGGACCTGGAACGATTATCAGAATCCGCTCATCTTCCTGCTCAGCCGGGATTTGTACACGATTCCGCTCGGCATGACCTTGTTCAGGGACGACTACACGAACAATTACGCCATTATGATGATGGCCGCGCTCTCGGCGATCGTTCCGCTGGTCATCGTATTCATTGCCTTGCAACGCCAGGTCATCAACGGCATCGCGCTCGGCGGCGTGAAGGGGTAAAGTGCCGGGCAAAGGTCAAAATCGTATGCCTATTTGAGCAAAATTGTGCACTTCCGCAGGGAAGGACGACCTTATACTGAAGACACAGGCGGGAACGTCTTACTACTTACTAACGACACAGGGGGAAGTCGAATGATGAAGCTGAGAGGCAGATCGAAAGTGAATACGCTGGTGGGCTTGATGCTGGCGAGCACGCTTGTAGTAAGCGCATGCGGCAACGGCAACAACAACAATGCGCCGTCCGCATCGCCAAGCGCGGGCAATGGCGGGAGCAAGCCGCAGGAAGAACAAGTGACGATCAAATATTACAACTGGGACAACGAGGCCCAAATGGTCGGCACGCAAGGCATGCTTGACGAATTTATGGCCGAGAATCCGAACATCAAGGTCGAGCAAGTGGTGCTGGTGCCGGGCAACTCCGTAGAGATGCTGCAAAAGCTGGACTTCCTGATCTCGTCGGGCGAAGCGATCGACGTCGTTCAGCTTCCAAGTCTCGGCTCCGTGCTGGAGCGCGCGACTCGCGGAGCGTTCGAGCCGCTGAATACTTATTACGCGAACGAAAACCTTACTCCGGAAGACGAGTATTTCGTAAACGCCAAAGTCGGCGAAGATTACTACGGCATGCAATTTACGAAGAGCGTCAACTATATCATGATGAACAAGGACATGCTTGACGAAGCTGGTCTGGAAGTTCCGAAATTCGGCTGGACATGGGACGACTACCGCGAATACGCGAAGAAGCTGACGCAGGGCGAAGGCGTCGACAAACGTTACGGCACGTATTTCCACACGTGGGAGTTGTACATGAACGCGCCGGCGCAAACGATGATGAAGGATCCGTTCCTGTACGACGACGGTACGACGATTCTGGCCGATCCGACGTACAAATATTTCTTCGAGCTGCGCAAGGGCATGGAAGAAACGGACAAGACGTCCAAGCCTTATGCCGACATACTCGCCGCAAAGCTGAATTACCGTACGGAGTTCTTTAATGAAGAAGCGGCCATGATTCTGACCGGCAACTTCACGATTCCGGATCCGGGCAACACCGAACAATACCCGCATGAGTTCAAGACGGCGTTTGCTCCGGTTCCAGTGCCGCCAGCGGGTTCCGAGCCCAAGGATTACGAAGGCAAATACTTCACGAGCGGCAGCCAGATCGCGATGGGCGCCACGTCCAAGCACAAGGAAGCCGCGTTCAAGCTGATGAGATTCATGACGACCGCCGATTCGGACAACCGGATGGAATTCTCGGGATACAAGAAAGCGAACAACGAGGAATTGCTGACGAAGCTGATTGCGGGCAAAGAAGATATGTATGATGTGGAATCGCTTAAGTACTCGCTGTTTAGCGAAGACATTCAGTTCCTTGACGGAGCGCAAGTGATGACGACCGCAACCTCCGAATTGACGAAGGTCATCAATGACGGCTTCAGCAAGTATATGCTGAGCGATGAGTCGATCGACGAAGTGCAAGCCTGGATGGTTGAAGAAGCGACCAAAATCATCAACGAAAAAGGCGTCATTAAATAACCGACTTTACGAGTAGCCGGGAAGAGCCGTCTGAAGCGATCATGCGATCGCGGTAGGCGGCTTTCTTCCTTGCGGGGCGAATAGAATGGGATTTAGACTTGGAATGATAGACCGCATGAACAAGGGCGGAACTTGTGGAAGGAAGGTGGGGGACGATGGGAAACGCAATGCAAGGGGATGGCTTTCTCCATGAGTTGGCCGTTCCGTCAAAGGAGCAGAGAGAATGGCAGGACTTGGAGCTCGGCGTATTCTGCCATTTCGGCATCAATTCGTTCTGCGATCAGGAATGGGGGGAGGGCAAGGACTCGCCCGCGCTGTTCAATCCGGAGAAGCTGGATGCGCGCCAATGGGTCAGGACCGCCCGCGAGGCCGGCTTCCGCTACTTCGTGTTGACGGCCAAACATCACGACGGCTTTTGCCTGTGGCCTACGGCTACGACCGCCTATTCGGTTGCCTCCAGTCCATGGAAGAACGGGAAAGGCGACGTGGTGGCGGAATGCGCCGCCGCATGCCGGGAGGAGGGCATCGGTTTCGGCATCTATGTGTCGCCATGGGACAGGCATGAGCCCTGTTACGCCGATCCGGCGTTATATGACGACTTCTACGCCCGCCAATTAGAGGAGCTGCTCTCCGGCTACGGTCCGCTCGTCGAAGTGTGGTTCGACGGCGCCGGATCCGAGGGGCGCGAATATGATTGGCCGCGTATCATGGGACTTGTCAGGAAGCATCAGCCGCAGGCGATGGTCTTCAACATGGGCGCTCCGACGATCCGCTGGGTCGGCAACGAGGACGGGCTCGCCCCGTATCCGTGCTGGAATACGGCCGACTCGGCGCGGGCCAGCATGTTCACGGA
>JAQSXN010000025.1 GCA_029256665.1 Paenibacillus sp. | reverse complement strand
TTCGATTGTTCGGTTTCATGTCGATCTCTCCTCTACCTGGTCTGCTACTAGTCTATGAACGCAATGAGAGAGTTATGACGAGAGAAGATTCGACATGCGGGAGCGGATCAATGAGCTAACGCAAAGAAGAGCCATTTCGGCCGATCGCTTTCACGCGTTCGGTCGAACTGGCTCTGTCATACCGCTTCATGGCATAGTTGGCATTAAGAGTGGATTTCGGCAAGCGATCGGGCTAACGCGTCGGCCACTTTCCAAATATCACCTGCGCCCATCGTAATGACGAGATCGCCGGGAACGACTCTCGCTTTGAGCGCTTCCAACACTTCTTCCTTGGTCGGAATATATTCGGCGTTGGCATGGCTGTTGCTGCGAATCAGCTCAACGAGCTTTCCGGAGTTGACGCCTTCGATCTGCTTTTCTCCCGCGGGCGAGTAGATATCCGTAATGATCACCTGATCCGCTTCCGGGAACGCCCTGCTAAACTGCTCGAACAAGAAAAACGTTCTCGTATACCGCTGCGGCTGGAACACCGCGATTATCCGTTTGCCCGTTGCTTTCGCGGCGCTGATCGTCGCTTGAATTTCCGTCGGGTGATGGGCGTAATCGTCAATGACAAGAATATCGTTGATTTCTCCGAGCACTTGGAATCTGCGTTTCGCGCCGCGGAACGACTTGATCGCTTCCTTGACCGCATCGAACGAAAGGCCCGCTTCCAGACAAGTGATGACGGTAGCCATCGCGTTGTACACGTTATGGATGCCCGGCACGGACAGCTCCACATTGCCGAGCAAGACGCCTTGCCGGCTCATGTCGAAGGAAACCTTGCGGTCGCCTAACACGATATTGTCCGCCTTGTAGGACGCTTCCTCCTCGATGCCGTAAGTGACGACGGCGGACTCGCGAAGGTCGCTATCCGCTCCCCATACTTTGGGCAGCAGCTCGCGGACGATAGGATCGTCCGCGCATACGATCGCCCTTCCGCCTTCTCTCACCTGGCTCAGAAACTGCACATACGCCGACTTTAATTTCTCGAAGTCTCCATCGTAATTTTCCAGATGGTCGGGTTCGATATTCGTTACGATGGCCATCGCCGGATGGTAATGCAGGAAGGAGCCGTCGCTTTCGTCCGCTTCGGCAACGACGTATTCGCCTTTACCCGCCTTCGCGTTTGTGCCGACGTTGACGATCTCTCCGCCGATAATATAGGTCGGGTCGATGCCGCAGGTCTCCATGACGAGAGCGATCATCGAAGACGTCGTTGTTTTGCCATGCGCGCCGGCAACCGCCACGCCCTTGCCCGCGTTCATCAGTCTAGCCAGCATCTGGGAACGATGCAATACGGGAATATTCAGCGCTTCGGCTGCTTTGCGCTCCACATTGTCGCTCGTAAGCGCCGTAGAGTACACGACGAGGTCCGCGCCTTTTACATGCTCGGGTTGATGCCCGATAAAGATATCCGCCCCCTTGGCGGCGAGCTTCTCGGTCAACTCCTGCCGAGCGACGTCCGAGCCCGTAACTTTATACCCCATCTCCAGCATGACGCGAGCGATCGCGCTCATTCCGTAACCGCCGATTCCGATGAAATGAACGTGTTCTGCACTGTTCAAAGTCGGTTCACCAACCTTTTTCAGCAGCCGGGCCGGATAGCAGGGCAGCGCGTACGTCCGCTATCAAATATAGCGTACCCGTCACGACCCCGAGATCCTCGTTCCCGGTTAATTGCTGTAATTTGTTTAAAGCTTGCTGCCAATTCTTCTCTATGACGATCTCTGCAATAGGAATCTCGGGCATGCTTTCGCGCATTTCCCGAACGATAGCCGCCAGGTCCTGCACATCCATTCGCATGCGGTAATCGGGTTCGGTCAAGATAAGCGTATCCACTATTGGTAGTATATGCTTAATTGTCTCCCGATGATTCTTATTCTCCAGCATCCCCATCATCAGATGAAGTTTTTTGTACGTATATGTCGTCTTCAGCGCTCCGGCGAGCGTCTCGGCTCCCTCGGGGTTATGCGCGCCATCGATCAGAATGCGCGGATTGCGGCTTGCCATCTCCAGTCTTCCCGGCCAAGCGGCTTTCCGAAGACCTGCGCGAAGCGCCTCGTCGTCAAGCACGAGCGCGTTGTATTGCCTGAGCACTTCGAGTCCCATGACGGCGGTCGCCGCGTTCGTACGCTGATGCGCTCCGTTAAGCGCGATCGCAATCGAATCGATGTGGCGGAACAGACCTTCGAAGCGGAACGATTGTTCATCCTCGCGCACGTCCAGCGCTTGCTCGCTGAACTTCTCGCCCAGCAGATAGAACGAAGACCTGCGCCCTTCAGCCGTCCGGCGAAGCACGTCGATCACTTCCGGCTGCGTGGCCGCGCTGACTACGGGCACGCCAGGCTTGATAATGCCGGCTTTTTCGGCTGCCACCGCCTCAAGCGAATCTCCTAGCCGATCCATATGATCATGACCGATATTCGTAATGATAGAGAGAACCGGATAAACAATGTTCGTCACATCCAGCCTGCCCCCCAGGCCGGTCTCCCATACGACGTAATCGGGATACGTTACCTTGGCGAAAAAGAGGATGGCGAGCGCCGTCGACACCTCGAACATCGTCGGCGATCCCAGCTCCGTCTCCGCGATTGCCGCCACGTGCGGTCGCAGCTCGTTAGCGAGTCTCAAGAGCGTCTCTTCCTCGATATCGGTTCCGTTGTATTGAAATCTGTTCGTAAACTTCGTAATGTACGGCGACGTAAACGTACCGACATCATATCCGCCTTCGATCAGCGCGCTGGTCAAAAAAGCGCAAGTCGAGCCTTTGCCGTTCGTTCCCGCTACGTGAATGAACTTGAGTCTCCGATGCGGATTGCCGAGCCTCTCCATCAGCGCTTCGATTCGATCCAGCCCAGGACGAATTCCGAACGGGATTAGCCCCGTTATCCACTCTACCGCGCCTTGGTAGGAGGGCAGCGGACTTGCCGCGGCCCCCTTGTTTCCTTCTTCCGTCATGCGCAACCCTTCTTCCTTGCCGCTTCGTAAGCGGCGATTACCCGCGAAGCTCCGAGATGCGCGCGAGCACCTTGTCGCGTTTCTCCGCGTAGTCGTTCATCTTCGCCTTTTCTTCCTCGATGACTTTGGCCGGCGCCTTGGCGACGAACCCTTCGTTGCCAAGCTTCTTCTCGACGCGTTCGACTTCCCCGATCAGCGTCTTCAGCTCCTTCTCTAGTCGCGCGATTTCCTGCGCGATATCGATCAAGCCCGCAAGCGGCAAATATAGCTCGGCTCCCGTCACGATAGCCGTCATCGCTTTGTCCGGAGCGGAGACTCCTCTGCCGATCTCCAGAAGCGACGTTCCGCAGAACCGCTTCACGAACTCCTCGTTGCGCCTTAGGATCGTTTCTTCCGCCTCGCCTGCCGGTTTGATCAGCAGCTCGACCTTCTTGCTCATCGGCACGTTCACTTCCGCGCGAATATTGCGGATGGAGCGAATCATCTCCATCAGCAGCTCCATTTCCTTGACCGCGTCCGGCGCCTCCAACGACGCCTCGTAGGTCGGCCATGCCGCCAGCGTGATCGTCTCGCCTTCGTGAGGCAGGTGCTGCCAGATTTCTTCGCTGATGAACGGCATAAACGGGTGAATGAGGCGCTGCGTGCGGTCCAGCACATATGCAAGCACGGATTGAGTCGCGCGGCGCGCGGCTTCGTCGTCTCCGTTCAGGCTCAATTTCGAGAATTCGATATACCAGTCGCATAAGTCGTCCCAGATAAAGTTGTAAAGAACTCGGCCGGTTTCCCCGAACTCGTAGCCGTCGATAAGACGGGTAACGTCGCGCACCGTCTCGTTAAGTCGATGCAGAATCCAGCGGTCGGCCGTGCCCAGCTTAACGTCGATGTTGATATCTGCGGCCGTGAAGCCCTCTAGGTTCATGAGCGCAAAACGCGAAGCGTTCCATATTTTGTTGGCGAAGTTGCGGGCCTGCTCCACCTTCTCGTAGCGGAACCGGAGATCTTGGCCGGGCGTGCTGCCGGTCGAGATCATGAACCGCATGGCGTCGGCGCCGTATTGCTCGATGACTTCTAGCGGATCCACGCCGTTGCCGAGCGACTTGGACATCTTCTGTCCGTCCTTATCGCGTACGAGCCCGTGCATCAGAACATCCTTGAACGGCATCTGATCCGTAAATTCCAGGGCGGTAAAGATCATGCGCGCCACCCAGAAGTAGATAATGTCGTAACCCGTAACGAGTACGTTCGTCGGGTAATACTTTTGCAAATCCGCCGTTTGATCCGGCCAGCCAAGCGTAGAGAACGGCCACAGCGCGGAGCTGAACCAAGTATCGAGCACGTCGTTGTCCCGGCGCAGATGATCGCCTTGCATGTCGTCGCGGGAAACATGGAGCTCGCCGGTCGCGTCGTCGTACCATGCCGGGATGCGGTGCCCCCACCAGAGCTGGCGGGATATACACCAGTCGCGCACGTTCTCGATCCAGTTCAGATACGTTTTCTCGAAGCGCTCGGGCACGAATTGCACGCCTTTGCCAGACTTCTGGGCAGCGATCGCGGCTTCCGCCAGCGGCTTCATCGCCACGAACCATTGCGTCGACAGATACGGCTCGACAACCGCGCCGCTGCGCTCGCTATGGCCCACTTGATGGACATGGTCCTCGATCAGAACGCAGACGCCTTGCTCCTGCAGATCCTTGACGAGCTGCTTACGGCATTCGAACCGGTCCAGTCCCTGGTACGGACCCGCTTCCGCGTTCATGACGCCGGATTCGTCCATGACGATAATTTGCGGCAAGCTATGGCGTTCGCCTACCTCGAAGTCGTTGGGATCATGCGCGGGCGTTATCTTGACCGCGCCTGAACCAAATTCCTTCTCGACATATTCGTCCGCGATGATCGGAATTTCCCTGCCGATAACCGGCAAGACGATCATGGAGCCAATCAGATGGCTGTAGCGTTCGTCTTCCGGATGGACCGCGACCGCCGTATCGCCGAGCATCGTCTCCGGGCGCGTTGTCGCGACGGTGATATGACCCGAGCCGTCCTTAAGCGGATACCGCAGGTGATACAGGTGGCCGTTAAGCTCTTTATATTCAACCTCGATATCCGACAAAGCCGTGCGTGCGGCCGGATCCCAGTTGATGATCTTTTTGCCGCGGTAGATCAGGCCTTTCTCGTAGAGACGGACGAACACCTCGCGAACGGCTTTGGACAAACCTTCATCGAGCGTGAACCGTTCTCTGGAATAGTCCAGCGACAGCCCCATCTTCGCCCATTGCGCGCGAATCGTGTCCGCGTATTGGCCCTTCCACTCCCATACCTTCTCCAGAAACGCTTCACGGCCCAGGTCATGACGGGATATGCCTTGCTCGCGAAGCTTCTGCTCCACCTTCGTCTGCGTGGCGATTCCCGCGTGATCCGTGCCAGGGAGCCACAAAGCGTCGTAGCCTTGCATCCGCTTCGTGCGAATCAATATATCTTGCAGCGTAAAGTCGAGCGCGTGCCCGATATGCAGCATCCCCGTTACGTTTGGAGGGGGAATGACGATCGTGTACGGCTCCGCTTCGGGCCGCTTTCCCGCTTGAAAATAATTGCCTTCCACCCAATACGAGTACCATTTCTGCTCCGCCGATTTGGGATCGTACGTGGTTGGCATTGCTGATTTGTTCTCCATGTCAGACATTGATTCATCTCCCATTCATTCTTCTCTCGCGATTCTTGCCGAGAAACAAGTGAAACGGCTGACGCCGTCCTTGGCGGCGCAGCGCGATTCATTCCGAGATTTATAGGCCCAGTATGGAGAAAACTTATACTTTCCTATAAATTCAAAAAAACCTCCCGCCCGTAAAGGACGAAAGGTTATCTTCCGTGGTACCACCTTTGTTCCGCATGCTTGCGCCTGCGGCACTTAGAGCAGATAACGGCTGCGGCCGGCCCCGCCTGGCAAGAAACGCGACAATAACGTTGTCGGTTCCGCTTGAGCGCGGCGACTCCGGGGCGACTCGCATGCAGTCCAATCCTGCAGAACCTCTCAGCGTAACGATTCTGCTCTCTGAAGGTATCCTGCGTGCTACTCCCCTTCAAGGTCTCTCATATACATACATATGCTATATCATACATTTGTTAACGAACGGAGTCAACCTGATCAGCGGTTTTATGGTCATTTGCCTAATCCCGTTAGGCCGCTCTCTCCCGCGCTTTAAGTCGATCCCATCTACCTATACCTCGCGACCGCTATCATCACACTTGCTTAATATTGAATCAAAACTCAGCAAAAAGACCTTCTCTCTTGGAGGGTCGCTTTAAACCCCCAAGGAAAAGGCCTCTTGCAAAAAACGGTTTGAAATTCCATTCGGAAAGGAACTTCCGTATAGCCTAACCGCTCTTCTGCCGCTGCTTGCCGCTATCTGCCTACACCGGTTCGATCCCGCTAAGGGATGTACAACAGTTGGCCTTCCTCCACGGCGGACTCGTGAAGCCTGTTGTGATTCAAGATATCTCTAGGATTCAGGCTGTAACGAACGGCGATCTGCTCCAACGTTTCTTCCTTCTGGACGATGCACATTCTGATCTTGCGGAATTCATTGTCCTCCGCTTTGCTCAGGAACAGCTTCTTCCACTCGATCTCTTCTTCAATCGCGGTCGTCCTGGAAGCGTTCTGCGCTTGCTGCTGCTCTTGATAGACCTGATCCGCCGCCTCGCGAAGCGCTTGCTCGCGGCGGCTGGATTGCAGCAGCGCGCGGAAGCCGACATCGCCCTGACCTTCCTCGCCTCCCGCGGAGAATGCGATTTGGACCTCCTGCTGCTTGCGAGCTTCTTGCTCCTGCTCCTGCTCTTGCTCCTGCTCTTGCTCCTGCTGCTCCTCCGATTCTACGATCGATGCCTCGAGCTGCTGCCCGATCCGGCTCGCTTCGGCTTCGCTAGCCCAGGAAGCTTCCTCGGTAATCGGCGCCGCTTCCTCTTCGGGACGGTCAACCGCTTGCTCGCCGGAAGGCGAGTATGGAGGTTCGGCAATCCATGGCTGGGCCAGAACCGGCTGCTCCTCCTGAATCGACTGCGCTTGCTGGGCGTATGGCTGCTTCTGGCCCGACTCGGCCAGCGCGCCCCATTGCAGCCAGCTGTCTCCGCTGGTTTGCTGCGAAGAAATCGTAATTTCGCGGCCGTCGCCGCCCGCGCTTTCGATGGCCGAAGCTTCCGCTATGTAGCTCTGCTCGTCCTGCTCCGCTTGGAACTGCGGCGGCGCGTAATCGCGCTGCGCAAAATTTGGTGGCTGCTGCGCGTAGTTCAGAGGCTGCTGCGCGAACGTTTGAGGCATAGCCGCATAGCCTCCTTGCGCGACATTGCCGAACGCGTCCGTCACGTAGGCTTCCGCATGCTGCGCAAAGCTTTCGTCTTGCTGCCCGACCTCTTCTTCACGCTCATGCGTCGCGGTAAAAGACTCCTCTTCCCACAACTGTCCGGACTGTTCCTCTACCGGGTCGACGGCGATGCCCCGCAGGGACAACACGCCCGTAACATTGAGCGTCCGAGCGGAGATCAGGTCGACGTCGAAATTGTCGATCTCGATCGATATGTCGTCGAGCCTCGACACGCGGTTCATCGGCAACGAGATTTCCACCGGAATCCAGTGCTCGAGCGTCAACGGCCCCGCGATCTCGTTCTGGCTCCGATAGACACCGCTCAGCAACAGCTGTCCCTTCAGGACGGCTTGGTCCCCCTGATCGATCACCTGAATGCGGGGAACTAATTCAATCTCCTCCAACTCGTCTATCGCCGCTACATCGTCGGGCAGATGAACGCGCTCATACACGTCAAATCGTAATCCGTTATTTTGATCCGACACGCCAAAGTCCTCCCTTCTCATACTGAATGCTTGGTCTAATGGCACATACACTACTTATCTATATGGCCCAGCAAGCGGGAGCATGACTGTCTTTTTCAAAGGCGGACTACCTATCGCGAAGTTTCGCCAGCCAATCCGGCCAAGGCGAGTTTGCCTCGACCGTCTTCCCGGTCAGCGGATGCGGGAAGATCAGCCTCTCGCCGTGAAGCGCCTGATGACGAAGACCTCCCGCCGATCTTCCGCCATACAACGAATCTCCGAGCAGCGGATGCCCGATATGGCTCATGTGAACGCGTATTTGGTGCGTCCTGCCCGTTTCCAGCTCTACTCTCGCGATCGAATAGTCCCCCGACTCTTGAATAACCTCGTAACGCGTTATCGCCTCGTCACCGCCGGGCACGACCCGGCGACGCGATTTGTGGTGGCGGTCCTTGCCGATCGGGGCGTCGATAATCCCTCTCTTATCGCGCAGACGTCCATGAACGGCGGCGATATAGATCCGATCGATTCCCTTGTCTCTCATCGCTTCGTCCAGACGTAGCTGCGCCAGATCGTTTTTGGAATAGAGGACGGGCCCCGACGTATCGTCGTCCAGCCGGTGAATATGCCGAACGGTCAGCGGGTCGCCTTGCTCCCTCATATGGCGAGCCGCAGCCTCGTCCAAGGTGTCCGCTTGCCCCGGGGAGGATCCGTGAACGGGCATGCCGGCCGGCTTGTCCAGCACGAGGCAGAAGTTGTCCTCGTACAGCGCGCGGGGCGGGGCGATGCCTGGGTGATTAGCAATCCTTTCCCGTTCGTATTCGTTCAGCTTGGCGCTAGCCGCGGGGAAAGCGAGCAGACCGATGCGCCCGTCGTCCGTCATTCGTATGCCGCCTACCGAGAACAGCCGATTAATCCATTTGTCCGGAAATACGGAACAAGCCAGCAGCCACTTGCGCACTTCATGCGCATGGCTGCCGGCTTCGGGCTGGCTGCTAACGGAGGAGGACGGGGCTAGCGTCTCGGGATCGAGCACCAGCCATTCGCCGCTGCGTTCATAACGATCAATCATCTTGTGCGCCGAACCTCCTCTATGCGATTATAGCCGAGCAAACGCGGCGTCATGCGCCGCGATGGTCGCTTCGATATCTTCGTCCGAATGGACGCCCGAAACGAACATGCCCTCGAACTGGGATGGCGCGATGCTCACGCCTTGATCCAGCATTGCGGCAAAATACGTTCTGAATCGCGCCAAATCCGACGTTTTCGCCGAATCGTAATTGATGACCGTCTGCTCCGTGAAGAACGGACATACCATGGAGCCGACGCGGTTAATCGTCGACGCGATGCCGTGCTTCGCCGCGTTCTTCTCGAAGCCGAGCTGAAGCTTCACGGCTTGACGCTCCAGCAGCTGATACCGCTCGTGCGTCATAAGCTTAAGCGTCGTATAGCCAGCCGCCATCGCGAGCGGATTGCCCGACAACGTGCCCGCCTGATAGATGGGGCCGCTCGGCGCGATCATCTCCATGATTTCGCGTTTGCCGCCGTACGCGCCGACGGGCAAGCCTCCGCCGATCACTTTGCCGAAGCAGGTCAAGTCCGGCGTCACGCCGAACAGCCCTTGCGCGCAGGAATAGCCGACGCGGAAGCCGGTCATCACTTCGTCGAAAATAAGCAGGCTGCCGTACTCGGACGTAACGTCGCGCAGACCTTCCAGGAAGCCCGGCAGCGGCGGCACGACGCCCATATTGCCGGCGACGGGCTCCACGATGACGCAAGCGATCTCTTCGCCGAACTTCTCGAACGCGAGCTTAACGGACTCGATATCGTTATACGGCACCGTGATCGTATGGGCGGCGACATGCTCGGGCACGCCCGGACTGTCGGGAAGGCCAAGCGTGGCGACGCCCGACCCCGCTTTAATCAACAGACTGTCGGCGTGACCGTGGTACGAGCCCTCGAACTTCATGATTTTGCTGCGTTTCGTATAGCCTCGAGCGAGCCGAAGCGCGCTCATCGTCGCCTCCGTCCCCGAATTGACCATCCGCACGAGATCGACGGAAGGGACGCGTTCGCAGACCAGCTCGGCCATCAGCGTCTCGAGCTCCGTAGGAGCGCCGAAGCTGGTGCCCTTCTCTGCCGTCTTGCGTATGGCTTCCACTACCTCCGGGTGGGCGTGGCCCATGATAAGCGGCCCCCACGATGCGACATAGTCGATGTAGGAGTTGCCGTCGATGTCGTATACGCGGCTCCCGGCGCCCCTCTCCATGTAAACCGGCGTCAAGCCGACCGACTTAAACGCGCGCACCGGACTGTTGACGCCGCCAGGAATAACTTTTTTCGCCCTGGCGAACGCCTCCGAGGACTTGGCATCCTGCCTCTTGCTCGTATGATCGCTCATTAGACTTCCTCTCCTCTCAACCAACGTGCCGCATCCTTGGCATGATAGGTGATAATAATGTCCGCGCCGGCGCGCTTCATGCCCGTCAACGTCTCCAAAACAATCGCTTTTTCGTTGATCCACCCGTTTGCCGCGGCCGCCTTGACCATCGAATATTCGGCGCTGACGTTATAGGCGACGACCGGCAGGTCGAATTGCTCCTTCAGCATGCGCAATACGTCCAAATAAGCGAGCGCCGGCTTGACCATCAGCATGTCCGCGCCTTCCGCGACGTCGGATTCCGCTTCGCGCACCGCCTCGCGCACGTTGGCGGGATCCATCTGATACGTCTTGCGGTCGCCGAATTGCGGCGCCGAATGAGCCGCATCGCGGAACGGGCCGTAGAATGCCGACGAATATTTGACCGAATAGGACATGATCGCGATATCGCCGTATCCCGCTTCGTCGAGGCCGCTGCGAATCGCATGGACGAAGCCGTCCATCATATTGGACGGAGCGATGATATCCGCTCCGGCTTCCGCCTGGGATACCGCTGTGCGCACGAGCAGCTCGAGCGAGCGGTCGTTGTCCACGACCGCCGTCCCCGTCGCTTCGTCTTGATGCACGATGCCGCAATGGCCGTGATCCGTAAACTGGCAAAGGCAAGTGTCGGCCACGACGACAAGCTCGGGCGCCCATTGTTTAATCGCCCGGGTCGCGCGTTGCACGATACCCTCGGAATCGTAAGCCGACGTGCCTACGGCGTCTTTATGTTCCGGCACGCCGAACAGAAGGACGGCTCCCACGCCTGAAGCGACGACATCGCGAATTTCCGCTTCGAGACGGTCCATCGAGAAATGGTATACGCCTGGCATCGACGGAATTTCTTCCTTAATATTGTCGCCGTGCGTGACGAATATAGGATATATGAAGTCGCTAGAACCCAGCGCCGTCTCGCGTACTAGCGCGCGAATGCCCGCCGTTCTGCGGAGTCTGCGATGTCTTGTAATTGGAAATGCCATCTTTAAACGTCCTCCTTCGATGCTCGTGTCGCAAGCCGCCAGCCGGCTATCGCGTCAAGCAAACTGTCTATCGTTGCTTCTTCCGCCTCAATCGTTACTTCAAAGCCCGATTCCCGAACCGTCTCCGACGTGATGGGACCGATGCTCGCGATCGGGATGCCCGCGAGCGCTGCCGCCGGATCTTCGATGCCGTTCTTGCGCAACAAAGTCAGCAGATTCGTTACCGTCGACGAGCTCGTAAACGTGATCAGATGAATCGCCTTCTCTTTCAGCCATTCCAGCACGTAATCGTCCTGCGTGTCGGCCAGAACCGTCTCGTAGACGTCGATCTCCACGGCTTCCACTCCGCGCTCCTTCAGAAGCCTCGGCATCACGTCGCGCGCAAGGTCGCCTCTCGGCAATAACGCGCGTTCCCCCGGCGACATCCAACCCTGGGTCCGCTCCAGGAGCGATTCCGCATGGAACTTGACCGGAAGCTCTTCGACCTGAAGTCCTCTGCTTTCAAGCGCCTCCGCCGTCTTGGGTCCAACGGCCACGATACGAGCCGCGGCGAACGAACGAATATCCAGCTTGAAACGGCGCAGCCAGCGGAAGAAATAATCGACGCCGTTGACGCTCGTGAAGACGAGCCACTGATAGCTCCCCGCCGCCGCCAGCTTCTCCTGCAGCACGGAGATCGCGGCTTCTCCGTTCGGCTCGCGAATATCGATGACCGGGAATTCGCAAGGCTCGCCTCCAAGCTCCTCGATCCGCTCCGACAGCTCGCTTGCCTGCGCCCGCGCCCGCGTGACGAGCACGCGAGTGCCGAACAGCGGCTTGCGCTCGTACCAGCGGAGCTTGTCGCGCTGCAGCACGACTTCGCCGACGATAATGACCGCGGGCGGCTGGAAGTTCGCCGCCTTGACGATCTCTTCGATCGTCGCGAGCGTGCCGACGATCGTCTGTTGCTCCACGCGAGTCCCCCACCTTACAAGCGCTACCGGCGTTGTAGCCGGTTTGCCGTGGCGGATGAGCTGCTCCGCGATATAGCCGATTTTGGCAACGCCCATCAAGAATAATAGCGTGCCCGTAGCGTTGGTCACCTTGTCCCAGTGGATGGAGCGGTCCAGCTTGTCCGGACTTTCATGCCCCGTCACGATGGATAGCGAGGATGCCAGGTCTCGGTGCGTGACCGGGATGCCCGCGTATGCGGGCACAGCAATCGCCGACGTTATGCCCGGCACGATTTCGAATTCGATGCCGTTATCGTACAGCAGCTCGGCTTCTTCGCCGACTCGGCCGAAGATCGTCGGGTCGCCGCCCTTTAGCCGCGTTACCGTTTTCCCTGCAAGCGCCAGATCGACGAGCAGCTGATTGATCTCTTCTTGCTTCATCGTATGCCGGTCGGGCAGCTTGCCTACATAAATAAGCTCCGCGCCCGGCTTGGCGTGGCGAAGCAGCCTCGGGCTCGCCAACCGGTCGTAGACGACGACGTCGCAGCGCTCCAGGCATTGCATGCCCCGCACGGTAATCAGCTTGGGATCTCCCGGTCCCGCCCCGACCAAATAGACTTTCCCCTTGTCCATGTTTATCCCCCGATTTCCGCCAGGATCCGGTCGCCGCCAGCAGCAAGCAGCGCGCCCGCCACTTCCTTGCCCAGCTCGATCGGATCGGCGCCGCGTTTAATCTCCTTCAGAAGCGTTGCTCCGTCGGGGGAACCGACGATGCCCGTCAGCTCCAACAACGGCGTGTCGCCCGAACGGTCCACGATAACCGCATGCGCGCCTATCGGCACCTGACAGCCTCCCTGGAGCGTGCCGAGGAAGCTCCGCTCCGCTCTCACGGTTAGTTCCGTATCCGCATCATTCAGGAAACCAAGAAGCTCTCTCACTCCCGCGTCGCTTGCGCGGCATTCGATCCCGAGCGCGCCCTGCCCGACGGCCGGCGTGCAGAGATCGGCCGGGATGAGGGCGGAGATCCGGTCCTCCCATCCCATTCGCGACATTCCCGCGGCCGCGAGCACGACCGCGTCGAAGCCCTCCGTCTCCAGCTTGCGAATACGGGAGTCGATATTTCCGCGAATCGACTCCAGCCGCAGATCTGGCCGGACATTCTTCAGCTGGCACGAGCGGCGCAGGCTGCTCGTGCCTACCTTGGCGCCGAGCGGCAAGTCCTGCAGGCTTCCGCCTTCCTTCATGATCAGGCAGTCCAACGGATTGACCCGCTTCGGCGTCGCGCCGTTGATCAGCCCATCCGGAAGTTCATATGGCATGTCCTTCATGCTGTGGACCGCCAGGTCGATCTCGCCGTCGATCAGAGCTTGTTCGATCTCCTTGACGAACAACCCTTTGCCGCCTACTTTGGACAACGTTACGTCCAATATGCGATCCCCTTTGGTCAATATTTTGCGAATCTCGAATGTATAAGGCAAACCGCGCTCCTCGCATATCGCGCTTAGCTGATCGATGACTTGTCCCGTCTGAGTAAGCGCCAAAGCGCTCTGCCTCGTGCCTACCGTAATGACGCGCGTTTCTCTATTCAATTACGTCTGCCTCCCCTTCGTCGTCTCTAACAACTTATGATACCATGCTTCTATCGCGAGCTCTCCCCCGCCGTCATCGGAACCGGGTTCCTCGCCGCGCAAAACTTCATCCGCCGCGAGCGCCAGCACGGCGCGACGCCGTTTATCGTCGCTTTGATTCTCCAGGGCGTATGCTCTCAACGCTCTCAATCGCGCTACGCCGCCCTCATAGCGCGGGCCGTATTGCTTCGCAATCTCGCGTTTGATCGCGATCGATAACGAGGGACTCGCCCCCGATGCCGTAACGGCGAGCAGCAGACCGCCTCTGCGCACGACCGACGGAGAAATCATGCTGCCCGACGATGCGTCGTCCGACACCTGGCACCATACC
>JAQSXN010000024.1 GCA_029256665.1 Paenibacillus sp. | reverse complement strand
CAATCCGTTCAACGGGCTGATCGAAGCTAGCCGGACGGTTGGAGCGGTGCTTGTCGACTGGTCGGGCGGAGGAAAAAAGGGCAAAAAATCCAAAAAAACCGAAAAGCTGAATCGAAAAAACGAAAGGGAAAACGAAAAGAAAAACAATAAGAAAAACGAAAAGAAGTACGACAAAAAGGGAAAGAAAAAACAAAGCTCCAAAACGTATTCCAATATCCAAATCCGGCGATAAAACCAGCGCCAGCTCTCTCGATCACTCTGTAGAGGAGGTGAAAGAAATGGCGAAAAACAAATCTTTTATTCTGATGGCGCTTAAAATCGGCGCAAATCACATCGGCAACGGACTGCTGAATGCCGTCGACAACGCCAATCAGCCTTCCGATGTCGTCCTTAGCAACGTTGTCGCCTCTTTGAAGTCGGGAGCATTTGCCGCAGGCAAAGAAATTGCCCGTGAGCGTCTCGGCAAGCTGTTTTAATGTCGCTGTTGCCGTAGCATTCGCACCTGACGAGTCATAACGAAAGGCTCTGTCCTCCTTGCGAGGATCAGAGCCTTTTGCTTTGATAAATGACTTATTGCTTCAGCTCGCTTAACACGGCAGTCAGAAACGACCAGGAGCGTTCGACGGACGAAATCGACAGATGTTCCTGCGGCGTATGAATGTCATAGAGGTTCGGTCCGTAGGATACGGCGTCGAGGTCCGGCAGCTTTCCGATCAGCACGCCGCATTCGAGGCCCGCATGAATGGCTTTGACGTCGAGCGGCGTCCCGAATTGCCGTTCGTATACTTGCTGAAAAACGGGACGAAGCTCCGAATCGGCACGGTAAGGCCATCCCGGGAAGTAGCTGTCGGCACGGAATTCGCAGCCAACCGTCTCCGCCAACGTCGCCAGAATGCGTTGCACGTCGTCCGTTTGCGAACGCAGCGAGCTGCGAGCCAGGCTTTGCATGACGACGCTGTCTTCGTTCGTCGTTACGACTCCCAGATTGGACGATGTTCGCACCAAATTCGGGATCGCCTTGTCCATGCTCAGCACGCCGTTTGGAATAAGCGCAAGAAGTTGAATGACCGCCGCTTTCGTAGCATCGTCAAAGACAATTTCATTGACTTCCGTACCGTTTGCGGACTGCACGCCTGGCCGCATCGCGACCTCCACCTCTGCGTCCGTCGCTTGGAATTCCTCCCGCAGCAGGTTGCTCCACTCGCCGATCCGTTTCTTCGCTTCCACCTTCGCATTATCGCCCAGGTAGACGACGGCTTCCGCCTCGCGCGGGATCGCGTTGGCTTTCATGCCCCCGTTAACGCTTGCCAACGCAAACGGGACATGCCGCCTCAAGTCGTCCAAGACACGTCCAAGCAGCTTGTTCGCGTTGCCGCGCTCATGAATGATATCGTCGCCGGAATGTCCGCCGCGCAATCCATGAACGATGATCGTATAGCTTTCTCCATCGCCCCGCGTCAACGCTCGTTTGCCAATGGGCACGGTATGGTACAAATTAATGCCGCCCGCGCTGCTGACGAACAATACGCCTTCCCGGTCGGAGTCGAAATTGATCATTCTGCGACCTTTGAGCGGCGAGACGTCCAGGCCGAACGCCCCTCCCATCGTCGTTTCCTCTTCCGTGGTCATCAGGATTTCCAGCTCCGGATGCGCCAGCTCCGGCGAATCGATCAGGGCGAGAGCGGTTGCCACCGCAATGCCGTTATCGGCGCCAAGCGTCGTTCCTTCGGCATAAATAAAGTCATCTTCGACCCGGAACGAAATGGGGTCCTTGGAGAAATCATGTTCCGTCCCTTTGTTTTTCTCGCACACCATGTCGAGATGTCCCTGAAAGATGACGGCTGGAGCGGATTCGTAGCCAGGGGATGCCGGCTTGCGAATAATGAGATTATGGCGTTCATCCTGCATCACTTCGCATCCCCGCTGCTTGGCGAATTCCGCTACGTAATCGCTCGCCGCCTTCTCGTTGCCCGAGCCGCGCGGAATGACGGACAGCTCTTCGAATAGCCGCAGCGCCTTCAAGCCGCCTTTATATTTACGTTTCTCTGCTTCCATCGTGTTCCTCCACTCCTCGAACTTAATCCTCTGAATCTGATCTTCTTAGAATTCCTCTCGGACTAACAGTTTATCATACATTGGCCCAAGTTACGCCCGCTCAACCGTCAGATGGACGTGCTTGGTCGCGATTCGGCTAGCAAATTCCCGGTCATGCTCCACGAAGAGCAGCGTCGGTTCGTAGTCCAGCAGAAGCTCCTCGATCTGCATCCGGGAGATGACGTCGACAAAATTAAGCGGTTCGTCCCAGATATGCAGATGGGCTTGCTCGCACAAGCTTCTGGCGATAAGCACCTTCTTTTTTTGCCCGCCGCTATAGGAAGAAATGTCCTTCTCGAACTGAACCCTGGCGAAGTCGAGCTTTCTCAGAATGGACTTGAACAAACTTTCTTCAATGCCGTATCGACGGGCGTAGTCGCTTAAGTCGCCGATAAGATGGGAGGTGTCTTGGGAGACGTAGGAAACGCGCAGCCCGCTCCCCTTCCGGATCGTCCCTGTGTAGGACAGCTCTTCGCCGCTGATCAGCTTCAGGAGGCTGGACTTGCCCGACCCGTTGCGACCCGTCAGCGCGATCCGTTCGCCTTGATCGATGTCGAAGCTGATCGCTTCGCATGCGGCTTTATCCCCGTAATAGACGGAGACGCGATCCAGCTCGACAAGCCTGCTTTTGTGATAACGCAGCTGCGAAACCTTAAGACTTTCGGCGTGTTCGATGTTTTTGAGCAGCTTCGATTTGTCCGAGACGGCGCTCTGCTGCCGCTGTTCGATCGACTTGGAACGCTGCATCATTTTGGCCGCTTTATGCCCGACGTAACCTTTATCGATCTTGGAGCCCGAGTTGCGTGTTCCGTTTTTCGATTTCTCGACCTGGTCGGACCAATCGCTAGTTCGTCTTGCCGCGTCAGTTAACCGCTTGATATCCTTCTTGAGCTTGTCGTTCTCGGCCAGCTCGTACTCGTCCTGCCGCTGCTTGTTCTCGAGCCAATCGGAGAAGCTGCCCTTCTGGATCGTGATGTCGGTTTTGTTGATGGATAAGATGTGATCGACGCAGTTGTCGAGGAACGAACGATCATGCGACACGAGGATGTACCCTTTTTTCCCTCTCAAATAATCGCTGACGACCGCCCTCGCCTCCATATCGAGATGATTCGTCGGTTCGTCGATAAGGAGAAAATTATTATCCTTCAAGAACAACGCGGCCAGCAGCAGCTTCGTTTGTTCGCCATTGGATAGCGTATCGAATGCCCGGTACAACGTTTCTTCGCCGACCTGCAGCAAGTTAAGTTCCTTGGACAGCTTCCAGTGCTCGTAATCAGGCACGATATCCTCCACGATTTCGATGGCCATCCTGCTTTTGTCTTCGACGAGAAACGGAAAATAATCAAAGTCGACCGGAGTCGTAATCGTTCCTCCGTATTCGTGCTTGCCAAGCAGAAGCTGCAGGAAGGTCGTTTTGCCCCGGCCGTTCCTTCCGGTAAAGCCCAATTTCCAATCGGTATCGAGCCCAAAGCTCGTATTGTCGAAGATGAGATCGTAACTGCCGTCGTAGGCGAACGATAAGTTCGACACTTGAATTAATGCCATCATGCAACACCTCCGCATGGAGAAATTAAAATAAGCCGCAAGAAAGTTACATTCTCGCAGCTCGAATCCATGCAACGCAAATCCCGCATAACAGAAACGCGGGAATAAGGGTATGCCGAATACGTCTGATTCGAAGAGGTAACTTTCTTGTCTGTGCATAACCTAACAAACCTATGCCAGCAATCCGGCCAAGCTTGCTTCCGTTACCAACAGTCAAGAAATCCTACATCTTCGCTTCAGCTCCATTCGTAAAAATTAATTGTAGCTTATCACAAGCACCGCTCGTTGACAACCGCCGACGTTCGGGTCGAATCATAAAAAACATGCCATTATTCGCTTTAGACGATCGAAAATAAAATTTCCAGTATTTACATCAAAGATTTTTTATAAGGCATGCATATCCTTTTCTATCGTGCGCAAAATAACCTCACATCCCATTAAGGAGTGATCAAACATGAGTAGACAAAGTTCAAATCAACTAGTTGTGCCACAAGCAAAAAACGCGATTAACCAAATGAAAGCAGAAGCGGCTTCGACGCTTGGCGTATCCCTCTCCCAAGACGGATATAACGGCAACCTGACAACTCGCGAAGCTGGTTCCATCGGTGGCTACATCACGAAAAAATTGGTTCAAATCGCAGAGCAACAACTCGGCGGCCAACGTTTCTAGAAACCGGCTTACGATGCAACAAACAAGAAGGGCAGCCGATCATCGGCTGCCTTTTCTTGTTATTCCGTCAGCGGAAACCGACTTGCAGTACGATCGTTGAAACTACAATAACTTATGTTGCTCATGCAGCGAGGTTACGGCATCGAATAAATCGCTGAACAGAAAATCGGGATGGATTCCGCCGGGAATCGACTCGCCTAGCAGTATGGTACGGACCCCTGCCCGTTCACCAGCCATCACATCCGTATCCCTGTCGCCAACCATATAACTTCGACTGCGATCGATCCCGTATTTGTTTATTAGATCAAACAGCATGCCTGCCTCCGGCTTCCGGCAGGCGCAGCGCGCTTGCGGTTTATGCGTGCAATATCTGGCGTCTCGGATGTCGCCGCCTGCTTCCCTAATTAGCGTCACCATGTAGCCGTGTATGCTCTTTAAAGCCGATTTGGTCATGTATCCCAATCCGACGCCGCCTTGATTGGACGCAACGAACACCTCGAATCCCAGTTCCCCCATCAGCTTGATGGCGTCCGTCACGCCGGGCAGCAAGACAAGCTCGGACTTCCGGTTAATATTGCCGCCCTTATTGATGACTCCGTCCCGATCCAATATAAAAGCTTTCATATTCAACCTCCGCCAGTTAGTCCGCTTCTTGTATCATGACTGTCTGGCGATCAAATAATTCAGCAATTGAGTTAAAAATACGGATTGTCTCGGCAAACCTCTTAAAGCTTCCGAAGCCAGGCAATAATGCTCCCACATTTGTTTGGCCGCGCCGTCTCGCCCATACAAGGTAACGAAGGTCGAACTGCTGTTGCTCGCGTCTTGACCCGCAGGTTTGCCGAGTACCGCGACGTTTCCTTCCGCGTCAAGCAGATCATCCTTGATTTGGAAGGCGATACCCGCATGATAGGCGTAAGTCTTAAGCGTCTCGATCTCCTTCGCGCCGGCCCCTGCCAAGATAGCCGGCATCATAAGCGATGCCTCGAACGCGATGCCGGTCTTGTAATAACACAGCGTATTCAGCTGTTCGATCGACAGCAACTGCCCTCTCGTGCGCAGGTCCATCTCTTGCCCCCGGCACATGTCCGCCGCCTTGGACGAAGAATAATGGATGAGCTCAAGCACGGTCTTGGGGTTGAAGTCGGTAAGCGAGGACTGCTCCTCGATGGCCTTCTGTATCATAAACAAGCCCGTCAGCTCGGCAGTCGCGCTGTCATGCACGCGGTGCAGCGTCGGCCGTCCCCTGCGAGAGGAGGCATTGTCTTGCGTAGGCAAGTCGTCGAAGATCAGCGAAGCCGTGTGCATATATTCAAGCGATCGGATCAGCGGCACGATGGAAGCGGGCTTCATTCCGTACTCCTCGACGCACATTACCCATGCCACGATCGGCCTTATTCGTTTCCCCGAGCCTTCCAAGCTGTAATTGGCGGCTTCCGTCAACGACTCGCCCAGCAGCGGGTCTCCTCCTTGGCTGGGGAACGGGAGCAACGCATTAATCTGCTCCCGCACGGATTGAACGGTGGCGATAAAATATTCCTTCTGTTCGCGGCCGCGGCGCAGCACCGTCACCATTTGCTCTCTAAGCAGCTTATCGAAGAAGTCCACTTTCTCGGCTTTGAGAATCAACTGGTCGATCGCGAGGTTGAACGAGGTCGGTTCCGAAGCGAACACGTCCATAAATTCGCGGTACGTTTCCGATCCTACGCGGGCTTTGAATCGTTTGAGCCCCCCTACCGCTCTTTCCAAAATAACGTTGCGCGCGGTTTCGTTCGAACGGTACACCCGATGGATCAAATGCGAGATGACCGCCCAATAGAGCTCGTACGGGTTCAGCAAGTCTCGGCGTTCGTTATGATAGCGCCAGTAATACGTATAGGGAGTCACCGCGCCTTCATTCATGTCGTCGTACAGATCCGCGAAGTCGTCCGCCAGCTGATTGTAGATGCCGTAGTAGAACGTTCTTTCGTCGAACGCTTCGTCCGTTTCGGCGCCGATGACGGATCGGACGATTAATCTGGATGAAGCGGATTTGATAATAATGGGCAGAAGCAGCTCTTCGTTCGTATAGGACGGATCGGCAAGCGACTTGCCGCGGTCGATATCCTGCGATTCGAAGAACACATAGGATTGTTCGTAGAAAACGGGCAATGTTTCCGCGCTTTGATGCGTCCTGATCCATTCGAACGCTTCGCGCAGTTCGCCATGCACGTACCTGATAAGCGCTGCGCTCTTGCCGTTCCAATCCAACACGTCGGGAACGGAGCCATGCAATAGCGTATGACGGATCATGCGCGCGTATTGGGCTTTCTCGGCATCCTCCAATACGCTTGAATCGAGCAGGTCGTCGATGAACGGATACGTAAGGCCATAGGAATATCCTAACCGAATCCCCTCGTCCAACCGGCGTGATCGTTCCGTGCTCGGGACGGTTTCGTCCATGTCGTCCATGACGTGCAGGACGACGCCGATCATGATTTTGATCAGCTTGCGAACCGCATGCTCCGCATTCATTTCGTCCGGAATATTCGCCGCTACGTTTCTCAGCTTCTGGATCGCCCAGATCATCGCGGTTTCGACGCCTTCCTTCTGCGCCCATCTATAGAGACCGGAAAGGCTCATGTAATCGGGCTCGCCGCTGTTCTCCGCGCCGGAATCCGGCTTCGGGATCAGGTTCTGTTTGATGAACTGGACCAGACTTGCGATTCTGGCTCCCGTGCCCGGCTCAGAAGGGTCCTTGCCCAGATCGCGCATGTACATATAGGTGACGCTGCGCTCCAGGTAGTCGTCCAAATTGCCCGTTAGCCGCTGCCAGCGGAGAAACTTGCCGTAATCCCGCGAATCGGGTTTGCGGCTTGCCGCCGACATGGCGGATTGCCATCGCTGCGACCGGATGTGCCCCTTTTTCCAGATCGTGAAATCCGCGTTTAGCGCGGCAATATATGACTTGCGTTCGACTTCTTGTTGGAGCAGCGCCAAGTAACGGCCGGCTTTGCTCTCCGCTTTGGCATACCAAGCGTTGGCATGCTCCATAGTCGCTGTAACGTTATTCATTGGAAACGCCCCTTAGATGTGTACGTTATCATTCATTCGGATATCCGAGTAGTAGTCATACGCACTTGACGGATGCCCGGTTGCTATAATCTCTAGTGTAACAAAAAAAACGACCGCGGAAGAGTATTCTCTTCTGCGATCGGCGAAAAGTTTGTTGCGCAACGCCAGTTCAACGATGACGAAGATCTATTTAGGGTTATTTCGACAACAAAACATCGCCTCAACGATAGTTAATGCAGTTAATGTTTTCTTCGGTTAAACGCCTCGACACCAAGCGCCAAGGATCCGCACAATGCAGCATTGTCGCCAAGTCCGGGCGAGACGATATAATCGTTTATGCCGTTAACTATCGCATCAACCGACACGTATCCATTCAGATTCCGACGTACTTCTTCACGGACTAGCGGCAACAACTGCTTCTGTTGCATAACGCCGCCGCCTAAGATAATCCTTTTCGGGGACAACAGCAATATCGTCGACGTGACGGCTTGTCCGATATAATGCGCCTCCATTGCCCAGGCGGGATGATCCGGAGGCAGCTCGTGACCTTTAACGCCCCAGCGCTTCTCGAGCGACGGTCCTGCGGCGAGTCCTTCGAGACAATCCCCGTGATACGGACAAGCGCCTTCGTATCGGTCATCCGGATGTCGCCTTGGCAGAATATGCCCGCCCTCGGGATGCGCCAACCCGTGAACCAACCGGCCTTCGGAATAAACGCCGACGCCGATGCCCGTCCCGATCGTAAAGTAAACGCAGCTATCCAATCCCGCCGCGGCTCCCCATACGGATTCGCCGTAAGCTGCGGCGTTTACGTCCGTGTCCCAGCCCATCGGCACGTCAAAGCTTTGCTTCAACGTTTCGACGAACGGGAAGCCGGACCAGCCCGGTTTCGGCGTCGTCGTCACATACCCGTATGTATGGCTTGAAGGATCGATATCGATCGGTCCGAACGTCCCGATGCCGATGGCCTCCACTTGTTTCCCCATAAAATAATCGATAATCCGCCCCATCACGACGTCCGGGGACTCTGTCGGAAAGCTGATCCGATCTTCGATTTCTCCCCGTTCATTGCCGATGCCGCATACAAACTTTGTGCCTCCGCCCTCGATCGCTCCAATTCTCATGATGTAACCATCCCTTTCCCTATTAGTCGTTTGATCCGTCTTGCGCCGCGAAGCGGTATCCGATTCCCGGCTCCGTCAAGATGTACGCGGGCCTCGTCGTGTCGGCTTCCAGCTTCTTGCGGAGATGGCCGACGTAGACGCGCAGATAATGCTGCTCGGTTTCCCCGTAATGATTCCCCCACACTTGTTGAAGAAGCTGCCGCTGCGTCATGACCTTCCCCGCGTTAGCAGCCAACGCTTTAAGCAAATCGTATTCGGTCGGCGTCAGCTTGACCCTTTCCCCTCCAAGCTCTACGTTCCGCTGGGCAAGATCGATCATCAGCGGCCCGAAGCGCAGCACGGGCTCGTGCGCGGAACCCGCGACGTGGCGCAACGCCACGCGAATGCGGGCGACAAGCTCGCCCATGCCGAACGGCTTGGTCACGTAATCGTCCGCGCCTCCGTCGAGAGCGGCGATTTTATCCGCTTCCCTGTCTTTGGCGGTCAGCACGATGACGGGAACGGAGGACCATTCGCGTACGCGGACCAACACCTCCATGCCGCTCATATCCGGCAGACCGAGATCCAGCACGATCAGGTCGGGATGCGACATCGATGCTTGAATAATGCCATCCGCTCCGTCAGCCGCTTCGAACGTATCGTAACGATGGGCCTGCAGCGTCACCTTAAGAAGCTTGCGGATTTGGGGCTCGTCATCGATTATTAATATTTTGGCGCCTTTCTCGGAGGTTGTCATCGTTGTTCGGCGCTCCTCTCTTCATGACTTCGCGGCGCGGGTTCTTGCCGGGTTACGGGCAGCGCGATCGATACGATCGTTCCTCGCGTTCCGTTAGGCGCGGCGGATATCGAGCCTCCGTGCAGCTCCACGATCCCTTTGCATATGGCTAATCCTAGTCCGGTCCCGGGCAAATGCTGTGTTCGCGCAGAGCGGAAAAATTTGTCGAATACCCGCTCGCTAACCGCCGCGTCGATCCCGATCCCTTCATCCGCTACGGTTATCGTCGCGTAATCGTTGTTTTGGGCTACCGAGATCTCGATCGTCGAGCCGTCCGGCGAATATTTGATCGCGTTGCTGACGACGTTCGTCAGCACCTGTTCCAGCAGCACCTCGTCTCCCGGAATAAGCAAATTTTGCTCCGGCAGCCGAACAATCATCTCGCGCCGCTGCTGGAAATCCCTTACCTGCTTCAGCACAACGCTGATCATATCCTCGACGTCGCACCAGTCTTGCCGAAGCCTAAGCATTCCGCTCTCCAACTGAACCATCCCGAGCAGATTGGAGACAAGGCGGTTCATGCGCAGCGCGCCTTCCCGAATGGCGCCAAGCAGTTCCATCCGGTCTTGCGGCGTAAACAATCCGTCGTTCTCGATCATTGCCGTAGCCGAACCGATCATCGTCGCAAGCGGCGTTCTCAGCTCATGCGACACGGAGTCGAGAATCGCCGTTCGAAGCCGTTCCGAATCCGCCGTCAGCTGGGCGATCTTCGCCTCTTCGCCTAACTTTACCCTGGCGATCGCGATCGCGGCTAACCCCGCGAGCGCCTCCAGGAACGATCGTCGGTCCTTGGACAGCACGACGTCCCCGAGCTTGACGCCAAGCACGCCGTGCACGCGATCCTCCGTGCGCAGAGGCAAATACAATCCCGGCGAGCCGTTTAACGTTGGCGTTCCTTTGCCCGCGGTGCGGCCATGACGATAAACCCAGTCCGCGATCGCAAGCTCCGAGTCTCCGCCTCCCCACTCCGCCGGAGAAGCGGCGGATATCGCAAGCGTCAATTCGTCTTGGGCATCCGGCAGGTAGATAACCGCCGGCGTGTCAACGTTAAGGGAGACATGCTCCGACACGTTTCGAAGCAAGGATTGGATGTCCGAATAAGAGCTCATTTCCTTGCTGACTGCAAATAACGATGCCGTATAGGCTTCCTTCCTCTTGGAGTCGAGCAACTGCTGCTTCAAACGGGCAGCCAGGCTTGCCGTCATCACGGCTACGATGTAATACACGACGAAAGTGAATACGTACCGAAGGTCGGAAACCGCAAAGCTGAAAAACGGAGGGACAAAAAAGAAATCGAACGCCAGCAAGCCCAGCGTCGCCGCGTACAAGGAAGGTCCCTTGCCGCCGTATGCGGCGCTCAGCAATGCCGGCAACAAATAGAGCAAGGCGACGTTGACCAGATCGAACGCAGGCAACCACTGCAATAAGACGTACGTCATGGCCGAGATCGCGATTGTTGCGCCAAAGTAAGCCCGCTGCTTCATCGTTCCATCCCTCATCCGTTTTCTTATATAAACACCATCATACACAGGAGAGGCAAGTTATGGCAACCGAAGCTTCCCCTTCTCGACCATCACGGCTTTGATTCTTTTTCGTAATCGGCAACGACAAGCACGTCCATATGGCGTCCCTTGCTCAAAATATCCTTGACGATCGACCTGCGCGGCGCGTAATGCCACCATGGCCTGGTCGTCTGACCGACGATCATTTGCGTGCTCTTTCGGTCGAAGGCTTGCTGGAGCAGCATTCGCGCCACGTCGCGCACGGATTTCGAGAACGCCAATTCGAATCTGCCACCCAGCCGTTCCGTCATTTCCCTTATGACCGCCAACCGTTTTTCTTCGGCTTCCTTGAGCCCGGACTCGGCGTGAACGTAGACGACATGCCATTCCGCCTTGAGCCGATGCGCGATGCGGAACCCCCTCCGGATCAGCCTTTCCGCGCTCGGACGCATCGTTACCGCGACGAAGATGTTTTCCCGGCTTCTCCAAGGCCCGCGCAAATATTCCTTTCGATTCCATGCTTCGAGGCGTTCGTCCACATCGTCCGCGATTTCTCTGAGGGCAAGCTCGCGCAGGGCGATCAGATTGCCGGTGGTGAAGAAGTTGCCAAGCGCCTGGTCGATCTTGCCCGCGGCATAGATGCGCCCTTCGCGCATCCGCTGCCGCAACCGATCCGGCGTGACGTCGATCAGCTCGACTTCGTCGGCCACTTGCAGGATGCGGTCGGGAACCGTCTCCCGGACCCGGACGCCGGTGATTTGCTCTACAGCGTCGTTCAAGCTCTCCAGATGCTGGACGTTCATCGTCGAAATAACCGAGATGCCAGCTTCCAGCAGCTCCAGGACGTCCTCGTACCTCTTCTTGTTCCTGCTGCCCGGAACGTTGGTATGAGCGAGTTCGTCGACGAGCACCACCTCGGGATTGCGAGCCAATATAGCTTGCACGTCCATTTCTTTCAACTTTGTGCCGCGATAATCGATGATGGCTTCGGGGATACGCGGCAGATTGCCGATCTGGGCGATCGTCTCTTCCCGCCCGTGCGTTTCCAGCAAGCCGATTATGATATGAATTCCCTTGCGCAGCAGCTCGCCACCTTCTCTTAACATCGTATAGGTTTTGCCGACGCCAGGCGCCGCCCCGATATAGACCTTGAAGGTTCCGCGTCGCAAACGATGAATCTCTCGTTCCACTTCTTGTTCGTTCAATCTTCTGTAGGCCGACGCGGCGTCGCTTCCGCGATCCGACTTCGCGGGCAGGATGCGTTCGCCGTCATGATCGGCTCTGTCCGCTACAAAAAAAACGTCGACGTTTCGTATCCGTTTAAGTAAACCGCCCGCGATGGAGCCTTGCAGCCACTCCTTCCAAGGAACGTGTTTGGAGTGTCCTAGGACGATCCGGGTGACGCCGTTCGCTTGGGCATGCCTGACCAGCGCGGCAGCCATTTGCCTCCTGCCCGTGAACGGCAACTCCGCAAAGCCGGCTCCTATTTTGTCCGCAAGCTTCTCGATCGAACGCTTGAACATGCTCTCTTCCTTGCTTAACGCGGCGCTCGGTTTCGCGAAAGAAACGACGAGCAGATCGCCGTTCAGCCGTTTCGCGATCTGTTGGCCCCGACGGATATAGATGGATCCGTTCCAGTGGTACTGGGCGGATACCAATATGCGCTCCGACGCGCCGGAAGGCCCCGTCAACCCCAGCTCCTCCCGGTGTTTCTCCAGCGAGCCGCCTACGTCTTCGGCCATCTGCCTAAGAGCGAGCTCCCGAAGCACGCCGAGATTGCCTCTCCTGAACATGGGCGATGACTGGAAGTCGCGCAGATTTCCTTCTTCGATCCGCTTCAGCATCGTCTCGGGCGTGACGTCGATCAGCCTGACTTCGTCGGCAGAATCAAGCGTGTCGGCCGGCAGCGTTTCTTCGGCATGGATGCCCGTTAATCGCTGAGCGACATGATGGACATCCTCAAGCTCGTAGACGTTGACCGTCGTCATAACGCTAATGCCCCTGCCGAGCAGATAACGAATATCTTCGAGCCGTGTCGGATAGGCCGCCTCTTTGCGATTGCGATGGGCAAGCCCGTCAATGAGCACGACTTCGGGATTGCGGGCGATCAACGCCTCCAGGTTCAAATCCTTTTTGTCGACGCTGCCTTTGCGCCAGCGAATGCTTGGTATCCGTTCCAGCGATCCGAGCTGCTCCTTCGTCCCCGGACGCCCCATCGTGGAAACCGCGCAGAGCACGACGTCCACGCCTTGCGCCTTCAGCGCTTGGCCTTCCCGCAGCATATGGTAAGTTTTGCCCGATCCGCTTACCGCGCCGATAAAGACCGTCAGTTTCCCGCGGTGCAGCTTCGCGATGGATAACAAAATGTCCTCGGGAGACTTGCGTCTGAACGTGTCCATGATTCCTCACTCCCCTATTCCTTCACGAAAACGGCAATACCCCGTCCGTTCCGAAGAACGGGCAGGGTACCCGGCGTCATTGCGCGGCGACGGCTTCTTGAAGCGACATATTAAGCTTAAGCACGTTGACGCGCGGTTCGCCGAACACGCCGAGATCGCGGCCTTCCGTATGCGCATCGACGAGCGACTGCAATCTGTCCTCCGGGATGCCCGTCAATCGGCTGATCCGCGGAATCTGCACGGTTGCCGACGCCGGCGTGATATGCGGATCCAGGCCCGATCCCGAGTTGGTGACGAGCGCGATCGGCAAGCGGTCGATCGGAACATCGGGATTGGCCTTTCGCCAAGCCGCGATGGATTCTTCCGTCCGCGCCAGCATATCCGGGTTCGACGGCGCGTAATTGTTGGAGCCGGATGCTTCGGCTTTGTAGTCGATGCTGGAAACGCGTCCTTGGAAAAAAGCGGGGTTGCTGAACTTCTGTCCGATCAACTCCGAGCCGACGGCTTCCCCGTTCGCGTCACGGATCAAGCTTCCGTTCGCGTTTGCAGGCATCAACAGCTGCGCCAATCCCGTGCATAGAAGCGGGTAAAGCAGCCCGCACAACACGATAAACGTGATTCCGGCCCTGACGGCGACGACCCAGGATGCCCTGCCTGGACGATCCGAATGATTTTCCGAATGATTTTCCGAATGATTAGCCATATGTTACCCTTCCTTTCTTACACCCAAAGGTGAACCAACAGATCGATTGCCTTAATACCGATAAAGGGCACGATCACCCCGCCAAGACCGAACATGAACATATTGCGGCTTAACAGCTTCGAAGCGCTCATCGGTTTGTATCGCACGCCACGCATCGCGAGCGGTATCAACAGAGGGATAATAACCGCATTAAAGATCAGCGCCGACAATATCGCGGACACCGGCGAGCCCAAATTCATGACGTTGAGCAGCTCCATCTCGG
>JAQSXN010000590.1 GCA_029256665.1 Paenibacillus sp. | reverse complement strand
AGCTGCCGTACGTGACCCATTTCGGCCGCTCGTCCTGCGGACCCGGGACAGCCGTCGACTCGGGCTCCAATTCCAGCCCGGTTATCGTCATTTGGCCTCGCTGCGGCAGCCAAATCTCCACGTTCTTGTAGCCGGCGGGCAGTCCACTCCAGTCCGCTAATTCCGTTCCCACCGGTAAATCCACGGTGCCGAACAGCTGGCCATCAACGACGCAGTCGATTCGCAGATCGAGGTCGACCGGCTGGAATCGGAGCGTAATCGCGCCGGAGTCCGTACTGAACTGCAGCCGCATGCCCGCGCAGATGCCCGCCTGTCCGTCGATGCCGTTCGGCGGGAACAGCTCGTACTCTTGGTGGCGAATGCGCCAAGGTTTCACGCCATCCTCCCTCCGCTCTACCGATACCGCGCCCGCGAACCATTCTTCCGTTGGTATGATCTTCATCTTGTGCTCCCCTTTCTTGGACATAGAAGGAAATGACATACGCCCTACTGTCTTCAGTATAACGCCCCTCGGCTTCCTACCGCCTATACGGATACGATGGATAAGATGATCTTTTCTTGCATTTCATCCAAGCTGCAAAGAGTATGGCCGGGCAGTTTGTCGGTCCCAACGACATACTTACCGCTTCCGGCGCTGTTTTCGTGGAGTTTGTCGGTCCCAACGACATACTTACCGCTTCCGGCGCTGTTTTCGTGGAGTTTGTCGGTCCCAACGACATACTCCCCGCTTCCGGCGCTGTTTTCGTGGAGCTTGTCGGTCCCAACGACATACTTACCGCTTCTGGCGCAGGTTACTGGCTGTTTGTCGCAACTAACGACATACTCGACATTTAGCGCCGCTAGCGGCGGGGCGGTACGGCAACTCCACTGCCATAGGCGGTAAAAATGACTGCGCTGCGGGTTCGCGGCCGCTATCGGATCCGATTCAGCGCTTGCCGGACAAATCGGCCGTGCACCGCCCGCATCCGATCCTCCGTCGCTCGGTCCAACCCCCAGTCTTGCAAACGCGAGGCCGGACGCAGCGCGGCGACGAGCTCCCACAGGGGCAGACAGGAGTAGGACAATTGCGGCATCAACGCGCGGTAGCGCTCCTCGAATGCTTCCGCGGCTTCCTCGCCGTACGCCCATGCGATCTCCAAGCGGGCGTTCGCAAGGTCAGCCAGCGGATCGCCGATCGCCGCGTCCTCCCAGTCGATGACGGCGGCGAGGGCCCCATCCCGCCACAAAGTATTTCCCGGCCAATAATCGCCGTGGAGAATGACGTCAGCGTTGGCCGAAGCCGGCGGCCAAGCCGCTTCCAGCGTCCGGCGAATAAGCGGCTCGTCCAACGATTCGTCGGGCTTGGCCGGCCGGCGAGCGAGCGTGGCGGTTACGCGCTCCGCTTGCCGCTCCAGGCGCAGCCCCGGCTCATGCAGCAGCCCCGTATCGATTCGGTGAAGCCGAGCAAGCGCCTCCGCCAATCGACGCGCGCTGCCAAGACGGTTCGATTCGTCCACTCCCGATGCGCCTTCGATGTATTCGACGACAATGTAGGGGAGCTCGTCCGTGCCGCCTATACCTCCCGCCAGGTGTGGCTTCGGTACCGGCATGCCTTGCCCATGAAGCAGCTTCGTAAGCGCGAATTCCCTGGATGACACATGCGGATCGCGTCGCCAATCGGCTTCGCCGTGCTTGCGGACGACTAGCTTGATCCGGTCTCCGTCCGGTCCGAGCACTTCAAGCGCCGTCGCCTCGGCCGACACTCCGCCATGCAATCTGCGGAACTCAAGAAGTCTGCCTCCGGCGATAACGTGATCAACGAGCGCTTGCCAATCCTCGGCCTCGCTTCGCTTTGTTTGTTCCTCCGCCATGAAACGATCCCCTCTACTCTCGGTTCGGCTCTTCGCCGCGCCGCATTTCGGCAAATGATATTTTTATATTATACTTGAAACAAATAAGCAACAGGAGCTGAAACCGAATGAGCATGAAACAAGAGCTAATTTCCCGCCTCGCTACATACGTGCAAGTCGACACGCAATCCGACGAAAGCAGCGAAAGCTGTCCGTCCACCCCCGGACAACTAACCCTGCTCCGCATGCTGGTGGAGGAGCTGAAGAGCATCGGCATGCAGGACGTGACGATGGACGGCAACGGCTACGTCATGGCGACGCTGCCGGCCAACACCGACAAGGCGGTGCCGACGATCGGCTTCCTCGCGCATGTGGACACCGCGACCGACATGACCGGCGCGAACGTGAAACCGCAGGTGGTCGAAGCGTACGACGGCGGCGACATCGTGCTGAACGCGGAGCAAGGCGTCGTCCTCTCCCCGCGCGAGTTCCCCGCGCTTGCCGGACACGTCGGCAGCACGCTGATGACGACCGACGGCACGACGCTGCTCGGCGCGGACGACAAGGCGGGCCTGACGGAGATCATGACCGCCATGGCGTACCTGATCGCCCATCCCGAGATCAAGCACGGCAAGATCCGCGTCGCGTTCACGCCGGACGAAGAGATCGGGCGCGGCGCCCACAAGTTCGACGTGGCCGCCTTCGGCGCGGAGTTCGCCTATACGATGGACGGCGGTCCGCTCGGCGAGCTGCAGTTCGAGAGCTTTAACGCCGCTTCCGCGAACGTGACGATCAACGGCAAAAACGTGCATCCCGGCACGGCGAAGGACAAAATGGTCAACGCGACGAAGCTGGCCATGGAATTCCATGCCATGCTGCCGGAGCTGGAGGTTCCGGAGCATACGGAGGGCTACGAGGGCTTCTACCACTTGAACAACATGGCGGGCGATGTCGAGCAGATGCGCCTTCACTACTTGATCCGCGACCACGACCGCGAGAAGTTCGCCGCCCGCAAGGCGGAGATGACGCGAATCGCAGCAGCGATGCAGGCCAAATACGGCGAGCAGCGGGTCGTGCTGGAGCTCAAGGATCGTTATTACAACATGGGCGAGAAGATCCAGCCCGTCTTCCATATCGTCGAGACCGCCCGCGAAGCCATGGAGAGCCTGGGCATCAAGCCGATCGTCGAACCGATTCGCGGCGGCACCGACGGCTCCCAGCTTTCCTT
>JAQSXN010000023.1 GCA_029256665.1 Paenibacillus sp. | reverse complement strand
TGCCGATGCGTATCTTTTGCGGGGAATGCGGCCCGCCAGGTACGCCAGACGGCCACCTTCGATCGCAAGCGCGAACGCCCTGGCCATCATGACGGGATCCTTCGCCTTGGCGACTGGCGTATTGGCGAGAATCGCGGCCGCGCCCAGTTCCATCGCTTCGGCGGCGTCCTTCGGCGATCCGATGCCCGCGTCTACGATGACGGGAATCCTTGCTTCTTCGATAATGAGCGACAAGTTATACGGATTGAGCAATCCTAGTCCCGTGCCGATGGGCGAGCCGCCCGGCATGACGGCCGCTGCTCCGGCCTCCTCCAACCGCTTGCACAGAATGGGATCGTCGGACGTATAAGGCAATACGACAAAACCTTCCTTGGCAAGCTGCTCCGTCGCGCGCAGCGTCTCGATGGGATCGGGAAGCAGGGTGACGGGGCTGCCGCTGATCTCCACCTTGATCCAGCTGCCAAGCCCCGCCTCGCGGGACAATCTGGCTATCCGAACAGCCTCTTCCGCGACTCTGGCGCCTGACGTATTGGGCAAATAGGTAAGCGGCTTTCCTTCCAAATGCTGCAGCACCGAATCATCGTCCGCATGCTCCAGATTGACGCGCCTGACGGCGAACGTAACGATTTCGGCTCGCGACGCTTCAAGCGCTAGCCGCAGCTGCATCGGACTCGGGAATCTCCCTGTCCCTAGCAGAAATCGGGAGTCGAAGGTTACGCCGCCGATAGCGAGCTTATCCTGGTTCTCCATCGCCTTCAGCCCCCTCCCACGAATTGAATCAATTCGATTCGCTGCCCGTCCGCCAGCGCCGTATCTTGCCAACGGATCCTCGGCACGATCTCTCCGCCGAGCTCCGCAACCAGCCGTTTGTCGCGCTGCCCAAGCTCGGTAAGAAGCGACTCCAGATTAGTCGCCGTCGTATCGTAGCGGTTGCCGTTGAGCGTGACCGTTACGCTTGCGCGATCGATCATATGGCGTTCCGCTCCGGCGGCCGCTCGATCGCCCTCGTCCAGCAGTCGAAGCATCTCTCTGCACGCGCCGGCTGGATCGGCGCTTCCGACGATGGCCGATACGGCGCATATCCGTCTGGCGCCGGCCGCAATGACGGATCCCGCATTATGGGGCGTGATGCCTCCGATCGCCACGAACGGTATCGTGACGAGCTTAGCCGCTTCGCGTACGTAAGCGGTCGTCACGGCCGCTTTGCCCGGCTTGGTCGCCGTCTCGAACACCGGTCCGACGCCGATATAATCCGCGCCGTCCCGCTCCGCCCGCATGGCATGTTCGATGCAGTGCGTGGACACGCCGATAATCTTGTCGTCGCCGAGCAGCGCGCGGGCTTCTTGCACGCTCGTATCGCCTTGCCCCAGATGTACGCCGTCCGCATCCGCTTCAAGCGCGATATCGGGGTAGTCGTTTACGATAAACGGAACGCCGTAACGTCGCGTCAGCACTCTGAGCGCTCTCGCTTGTTCCGCGATTTCCGCCTTGGATCCCGTCTTATTGCGGAGCTGCAGCATGCCCGCCCCGCCAATCAACGTCTGCTCCATCACATCGGCGACCGATCTGCCCGGATGATATTCTTGCGCCGTAATGACATACAGCCGCACCAGATCCCAATTGACTCGTCGTTTCACTTTAGGCTCTCCTCCAATCCTTCGCTGGCGCCGCCTACGAACGCGACGCATAATTGCTCCGCTCTGGCGATATCCGACGTGCCTTGCACGAGCACTCTGCCGTCTGGGAACAACACAAGCTTCTCGACCAAAGGCACGGGCAGCTCCGCTTTCGCCAAATACCGATTTTCGGTTAATCGGCAGCCCAGCCCGCGCAGCTTTTCCGCTTCCGCGGCAAGATCGATCGGATGACCGAGCGTCACTTGTACCGTATCCCTGCCGCATAACGCGGAGGAGGCGGCGACGCTGCGCCTTAGCGGCATTGCAACGCCGCAATCCCCGATCTTATTGACGTCGCCCATGACATTGTTGCTTGCAGGGCCGACTTCCATATCGACCGCGGCTTCCGTCGAATCGCCGCTCCCGCCGCATATTCGGCAGCCGCCGTACCCGGCAGGAAGCTTCGATTCCCGCAGCGCGAATTGCCAAATATCCGCGCTTAGCCAGCTGTTCCTGACGGCTCCCCGATTGCCCGACAGCCATTTGACCGCCTCGGCGGCTTGCAATGCGGCCACCCATTCGATGACCGCCGGCAAAATTCCCGCCGTGTCGCAATTATCTCCTTCTTCTCCTTCGGCGCCGATCAGACATCGCAAGCAGGCCGTGCCGCCCGGCACCAGCATGGCGGTCATGCCCCGCGACGCCGTCGCTCCTCCGTACACGAAAGGGATGCCGCCCCGGAACGCCTCGTCGCACAGCAGCAGCCTTGTCGCGGCATTGTCCGTCCCGTCCAAGACAAGATCGACGCCAGCGGCAAAAACAGCCGCGTTGTCCTTCGTTATATCGGACACATGCGCTTCCACCCGCGCGTCCCGATTCATCCGGCGCAGCTTGGCGGCGGCGGCTTCCGCCTTGGGCAGCGCCTTGTCGGCATCCTCCTCGTCGAACAACGTTTGCCGGTGCAGATTGCTGCGCTCCACGTAATCCCTGTCGACGAGAACGAGCTTGCCGACGCCCGAACGCAACATATGCTGCGCAAGGGCGCAGCCCAGCGCGCCGCAGCCGGCGATCAGCACGGTCGAATCCATGAGCCGCAGCTGACCGGCCTCGCCGATCGGAGCATAACGGATTTGGCGAGAATACCTCTCCCGCCAATCCGGATCACGTGCGGGCATAAATTTCGCTGCCTCCAGCTTTAAACGCCTCCGACTTTTCCTTCAGCCCCGCCTCGATCGCCTCCGACGTATCGAGACCGTTCTGCGACGCGTACTCCCGAATATCCTGCGTAATTCTCATGCTGCAAAATTTCGGGCCGCACATGGAGCAGAAATGCGCCGACTTCGCGGCTTCCGCCGGCAACGTCTCGTCGTGGTAGGACATCGCGCGCTCCGGATCGAGCGACAGATGGAACTGGTCCCGCCAGCGGAATTCGAAGCGCGCCTTGGAGAGCGCGTCGTCGCGCTGCTTCGCCCGCGGATGTCCCTTAGCCAGATCCGCCGCGTGCGCCGCAATCTTGTAGGTAATGACGCCTTCCTTCACGTCTTCCTTATTCGGCAGACCAAGATGCTCCTTCGGCGTAACGTAGCAGAGCATGGCCGTGCCGAACCAGCCGATCATCGCCGCCCCGATCGCGGACGTGATGTGGTCGTAGCCCGGAGCAATATCCGTCGTCAGCGGTCCGAGCGTATAGAACGGCGCTTCGTCGCAAACGGCCAGCTGCCGGTCCATGTTTTCCTTGATGAGATGCATCGGCACATGTCCCGGTCCTTCGATCATCACTTGCACATCGTGCTTCCAGGCAATCTTGGTCAGCTCGCCCAGCGTCTCCAGCTCCGCGAATTGCGCATCGTCGTTGGCATCCGCGATCGATCCCGGCCGCAAGCCGTCCCCGAGGGAGAAGGACACATCGTATTGCTTCATGATGAGGCAGATATCCTCGAAGTGGGTGTACAGGAAGTTTTCCTTGTGATGCGCTAGGCACCAAGCCGCCATGATGGAGCCGCCTCGGGAGACGATGCCGGTGACCCGCTTGGCGGTCAGCGGGATGTAACGCAGCAAGACGCCCGCATGGATCGTGAAGTAGTCGACGCCTTGCTCCGCTTGTTCGATCAGCGTGTCGCGGAACACTTCCCAGCTCAGCTCCTCCGCATTGCCGTTCACCTTCTCGAGCGCCTGATAGATTGGCACAGTGCCGACCGGCACCGGCGAATTGCGCACGATCCACTCTCTTGTCGTGTGGATGTTCTTGCCCGTCGACAGATCCATGATCGTATCCGCACCCCATCTGGTCGCCCAAGTCATCTTCTCGACTTCCTCTTCGATGGACGAGGCGACGGCCGAATTGCCGATGTTCGCATTAATTTTCACATGGAAGCCTCGACCGATAATCATCGGCTCGGATTCGGGATGGTTGATGTTCGCCGGAATGATGGCGCGCCCTCTTGCCACCTCCTCCCGGACGAACTCCGCGTCCATCCCTTCGCGCAGCGCGATATATTCCATTTCCGGCGTTATGATCCCTTTGCGCGCATAGTGAAGCTGGGTTACGTTTCCGCCTGCTTTGGCGCGAAGCGGCTGCCTGTTCAAGCCGGGAAACAACTCCGCCCCCCGCTTATTCGCCCTCTCTTCCGAGGCAAAGCCGTTATCCTCGGGCTTCACATCGCGTCCTTGGTACCGCTCGACGTCCTCTCTGGCGGTAATCCATCCTTCGCGCAGCGCCGGCAGCCCCTTCCGTACATCCGTCTCATACCTCTCGTCGGTATAAGGACCGCTCGCGTCGTAGACAAGGATCGGCTCGTTGGCGGTCTCTTCTCCGTTTCTGCCCGTACTGGCCGTTAGCGCGATCTCGCGCATCGGCACCTGGATCGAAGGATGGCTTCCTTCCACGTAAACTTTGCGGCTTCCCGGCAATGGCGTAGTCAAAATCGGCATAAAAAAACCTCCTCATGGAATTTGGAATTCCATCTGGAGGCATACGCAGACATATAAGAAAGTAATGGGCGCTAGCGGCCGGCATGCTCATAGCGTTTCAGGATTCCGATGTTCGACGGAGCAAACCATCCACATTCGGATCCTTTTCCACTAAAATGACGAAACGGCGCTAGGCTATGACGACGATACGAGCACTTTCGGGCGACGCGATCATCCTCGCGCGACCGTCCCGTGCGTATCCGTTTGTCCCACTTTCCTACGCTGGCATGACCCAGATCAGGTTCAAAGGGACCAAAGCAATCGCTTTATCTCAGCCTTTCGGCGCCCCTAGTGGATTTCCTTGTTTGACTATAAGGCTTGACGGCGAAGTCTGTCAACCCATTTTTGCCCAGCCTACTGCAGCTTGATCTTTGTTTGGAACAATCCCGCTTGTCTTGCCGCCATGTAGATGATGACGATAAGCGGTCCGATAAAGACGCCGATAACGCCAACCAGTTTAAAGCCGACGTAGAGACTGATGAGCGCGGGCAACGCCCCGATCCCGACCGAATCCCCCAATATTTTGGGCTCGACGATTCGCCGGAATACCGTAATAACCAAGAACAGGACGATCAAACCGACCCCCGTAAAGATGTCGCCCGTAAGCAACAGATACGAAGCCCAAGGCACCAATACGGAGCCCGTGCCGAGAATCGGCAGAATATCGACGACAATGATCAGAAGAGCAATCGCCATCGGATATTTGATGCCCAGAATAAGCAGACCAATGAGCGAAAGGATGTAGGTCATGCCGCTCAAAATAATTTGCGAACGGAGAAATCCGAAGATGGATTTGCGCAAATTGTTCAGCATTTGATCCACCTGCGGTCTCGACAATTCGTCGAAAAAGGACAGCACGGACGCCTTCATCGTGTTCAGGCTGAAGCAGAACATATACACCGCGACCAGGAACACGATAAAGAAGATGAACATGCCCGGCAGCGTGGAAGCGAATCCGATCACGGTCGAAGAAAGCTTGCCGACCATCGACGTGATCGTGTTCGTCAGACTCATCAAATATTCTTCAAGCGTGCTGATCGCGTCCGGCGGGAGATTCTGATAGAGTCCTCTAGCGTCTACAAGCAGCTTGTCAACGAAGGTATTCGCGTTCTCGAAGTAATTCGGCAGCTTCTCCAGGAAGGCGATCAATTCAGCAATGATTTTCATCCCTAACAAGACGATCAGGCCAACGAAAATGACGGTAAATAACGTGCTGGATATGACCGCCGATACCAACCGGTTCAATCGGAACCGCTTCATCATGAAGCCCGTCAGAGGCTCAAGGAAAATCGCCACGACCAGCGCCAACAAGAACGGCGCGCCGACGGTGAACATCAAATAAATGAGCAACAAACCTACTGCGACAAGCACGATTGTCCGAACAGACATGCAGGTATCCCTCCTTACTCTATTTCTATTCAAACCTCGCTTCGCGCATGTGGAAATCTACGTCGCGATAATACATATCCTTGACAAGCAGGTTGGGTCCGCAGCATGCCGCGGCGGGACAATGGCAATTGACGCTCCTGGCCAGCCCATGATCCAGCCACTTGTCGAAGACGTCGTCAAGCTTCGAATCCGCAATATTGCCGAAGGCGGGCACATCGGAAAAGTCCGTCACGAACACATCGCCCGTGAACAGGTTGACGTTGAGGCGGTTGCGTCCGTCCGGGTCGTTCCTGACCGTCACGTTCGGCTCCCTCGCAAGCCTGCGGAGCAATTTGCGATCTTCCACCTCGTCGCTGCATTGGTAGAACGGCAGCGTGCCGAACAGCATCCACACCGACGGATCGCGGCTGTCCAGCAGCAGCTCTACCGCCTTCCTCATTTGCTCCTTCGTGATTGCCGGCAGATCGCGGGCGAACGAGCTTGGGTACATGGGATGCACTTCATGGCGCTGGCAGCCCATCTCTATAATCAACCGGTGAATCTCGTCGATCTTATGGTGCGTCCGGTAATTGATCATCGATTCAGCGGATACCAGCACGCCCGCGTCGCTGAGCCGTTTCGCGTTGTCGATCATACGGCCGTAGAGCTTCGCTGCCGCTTCCTTGGAGACCGCGTGCCCCGCTTTCGCGAAACCGATCTCATGGAAATCTTCGGACGAGGTATAGTTAAAGGAAATATGCATGACGTCGAGATAAGGAGCCAGCAGCTCGTACCTGTTATAAGGCAGCGTAACGTTGGAATTGATTTGGGAGCGCACGCCACGGCTTCTCGCGTATTGTAGCAGCGGAAGCATATATTCCTTGACGGTTCGTTCCGAGAAGGTCGGCTCCCCGCCCGTAATGCTGATGGTCTGCAGATGCTCGACCTCGTCGAGCCTGCGCAGCATGTCGTGAAGCGGGATTTTTGCAGGTTCCATCATGACGAGGGTGTCGCCGACTGCGCAATGCTCGCAGCGCATATTGCATAGATTCGTGACCGTCATTTCTACGCTGGTCAGCTTATGGCGGCCGTACTGCTTCAAGGAATTCAACGGGTCCCAGGGATCGTTGTCCGGCGTTAGCGGGGCTAGCGTAGCGCGGGACTTCGTTCCTATATGTAAGAGATTGTCTTCCAGTTTGTTCATCGGTTTCATTGGCTTTCAGCACCTTACTATCAGTTCTATTCTGGTCATGCTTCTTTTATTGTAATGTGAGTCGATTGCGGAAGCAAATAAATCGAGATTAAATACGGTAATCATACAAGGAATGACAAAAAAGGAGGCACTCGGCCTCCTCCCGTACATGACTCATTGCCTATCGCAACGGAACGATTTGCGTCTAGATGCCGGAGACAAGCTGTACGTCGGCAGCTCCGTTGTTAACACCCACGATCATGGCCGTCAGTTGCTTGGACAGATCGATCTCGTAAGGAACTTTTAACTCCTCGCCCGCCTCGTTGCTCAAAATGCGCACAACGGGACGATGAGGATACGCGCTGTTGAGATCGACGACAACGCCGCATTCGCCCGATTGGAGGCTGACGGTCATGCCGATCGGGTAGATCGCAACCTTATCACGGAACACCTGCAGCATTCTCTGCTCGTATAACGAACCGGAGCCCGCGTATAGCCGCTCCATGGCGTCATGAGGAAGCATTGGCGTGCGGTATACCCGGTTGGTCGTCATGGCGTCGTACGAGTCGACGAGACCGATCCACTTCGCGTAATCGTGGATTTCGTTGCCCTTGATGCCGCGCGGATAACCGCTTCCGTCGATCCGCTCATGATGCTGGAACGCGCAATGGGCGACAAGCAACGGCATATTCGGTTCATCCTTGAGCAGCTCGTATCCCAGCTGGGCGTGACGTTTCATAAGCAACAACTCTTCGTTCGTCAGTTGATCCGGTTTTTTGAGCACATTGACGTTGATCTGCGTCTTGCCTATATCGTGGAGCAGGGCGCCGAGACCTAACGTCGTCAGCTCCTCGCGGGAATATCCGTTTGAAAGTCCCAGCAATGTCGAATAAACGCATACGTTAAGCGAATGCTGGAATAAGTAATGATCGACCGTGCCCATGTTCATCAGCATGATCATGGCCTCGTCCTGATTCGACAGATCGTCTATGATTAAATTCATCATGGATTTGAATGGCTGCGCGATATACGGATAGGCAGCTCCCTTACGCTTCTGGGGCCGCTCCATCAGCTCGCGGAAATTCGTGCGTATTTCCTTAAGGGCCACCCGGAACGTGTCCTCGCTGATCAGCGAGGGCGGATCGATGCCTTCCGTTCTAGAGTCCTCTATATACACATACTGAACTCCGCATTCGGCCAGTCTGGTGATGAGCCGGCTCGTGAGCTCCATCCGTTCGCCAAGCAAGACGATGCCTTCTTCGGAAAAAATCTTCTTGGCAAGTCTCATGCCCGGCTTGCACTGCACAATGGATAGCAAACGCATTTTCTTGGTCCTTCCCCGTTGTGACCTCTTAACCATACATATCGGAATAATCCGTTCGTATTGTTAATTTACGTGAAAATGCGACATTGCGCAACCATTTAATGCTAATCGTTCGACATTTTTCTCCGAAATTCTACGTTTTTTTGTCCATGTCGGTGTTTAAAAACTCCACAAGCCGTCTTGCTCACAGCTTGTCGTCATCGCTGAATCCAGCGGCGTTCCAGACAGCCCGTCAGCGACGGTTCATGCCTCAATTCCTTCTCGAGCACGTCTCGAATAAACTCCGGCAAATAGTACCGAAGGCTCACCGTCTCGGCAAGCGTTTCGTATCCGATCCTAAAGCTGAACATATCGATGGAACCGACTTCGTACAGACGATCGTCGTCAAACGGTTCCCCGTTGACCCGGATGCTGACGATTCGATCCATCGGGGGCCTGCTCCCGTCATATTCGACCGTCATGCCGTCCATTGCCAGCATGCCGAGGACTTCTCCGCGGAAGCCATAACCTTTGATCGGCTTCGAGACAAACGATTCCGTCAGCGATTGCTCCAGAGCCGTCCTCAGCTTGGCGCCGCGAATCGACATTCGGCAGGGGTTAATGGGAGAGGGACAAATGGCGTGGAGCTCGCCGGCGGTCACGTCCCCCAGCGCAAGTCCGCCCAACAGCTGGCCGGCGTTGACCAAGCCGATCTCGGCGTTTGTCCAGCGCCTTAATCCTGCCGCCAACAGATTGGACAGCGGATTCTCGCGTTCCGGGCCAGCAGGCAAGGGACTCCCAAGAACGGCCGCAACCCTGGCCAGCTTGATGCGGCTCGACTCGCGGAACTTGCGGATGACGGCTTCGGCGTCTTCTCGTTCGGCATACGCGCCGGTCGGCACTACGCCGCCCCTCAGTACCGGTCTCGCCGCCGATTCGTCCCATGCGATTTCGATCCGGCCGACATATTCGCCGAACTTCCCCGCCGCGCAAATCATGACGCCGTTGATCGAAAGCGGTTCTTCCAGCAGATGATGCGTGTGGCCGCCCAAGATGAGATGAATGCCCGGGATTTGCGCCGCCATGGCTTCGTCGTGCCTAAGGCCAAGATGCGACAGGACGACGATGACATCCGCCTGCCCTTGCAGCTTCGCCGCTTCGTCGCGAATGGCAGCCAGGGGCTCGGTCGCCTTCCAGCCTAGAAGCTCGTAAAACTCGCCGAACGCGGCAGTCGCGCCGATCAAGCCGATCCGAAGTCCGTTCTTATGAACGATCCGGCTTGGGCTCATCCATTCGGGACGCTCTCCCGATTCCAGATCGACCAGATTGGCGCAGACGATTCCGAACTCCGTTACGTTTCCGTATAATCGATCCAGCGCGTCCGGCGTATAAGTCAAACCTTCGTTGTTTCCAAGCGTAACCGCTTCGTATCCGCACTCTTGAAGCAGCCCGACGTTGACCCGTCCGTCGCTGCCCTCCGTCTCTTGCCTCATGCGGTCCATATGATCGCCGCAATCGACGGCCAGCACGCGGTCTGCTCCCCATGTTCTTCGTTCTTCCGAAATGATGGCCGAGATTCGCGCGGCGTTCTCCAGACGGCTGTGAATATCGTTGCTGTGCATAAGCACAACCTTGGTTGCCAAGCTATCGAATGGATCGCTCATTCGAAGCACCGCCTTCCGCACATTCGATTAGCCTCCGATTTGCGACATGCGCCGTTCCGTCGGGACATGAGTCAAGTCGCCGTCGGCGAGTTTAGCCGCCATCTCGTGATTCTCCGGTTTGATGTCCATCGCTCTGTAATACAGATGCCTCATCGCATCTGGATCCCCCAGCGCCTCCTTGACGTTAAGCTCGTCGACCCAATACAAGCAGGGCTTGAGATTGCCGTCCGCCGTCAAGCGCAGCCGGTTACAATTGCTGCAGAAATGGTCGCTGATGGGATGGATGAGCCCAAACGATCCCGTCGCGCCTTCCATTTGCCAATCGTCCGACGGACCGTTGCCTTTCACGGAATCTTTACGCGATATGGCATAGCCTTCCCCTTCGGCAATCTCGAGCACGCGGGACAGGGGGAGATAATGTTTGCGCCAATTGTCGTCGGCGTGGCCGATTGGCATATATTCGATAAACCGCACGTGCAGCGGACGCTCGTAAGCTAGCTTCAGAAACTTGGCGATTTCGTCTTCGTTGACGCCTTTTAGCAGAACGCAATTAAGCTTGATGGGATCAAAGCCGGCTGCCGCGGCAGCCTCGATGCCCTCCAGCACGCGACTTAAGTCGCCGCGTCTCGCGATGAACCGGAATCTGGCCGCATCCAGCGTATCCAGACTGATATTGACCCTGTTCAGGCCTGCCGCCTTTAGCGCCTTCGCTTGTTTGGCCAGAAAAATGCCGTTCGTCGTCAATGCGATATCCGTAATGCCCGGGATGTCGGACAATCTGGCGATAAGTCCGTCGAGTCCGGGTCTGATAAGCGGTTCTCCGCCCGTAATGCGCAGCTTCGATATGCCGAGCGAGGCGCCGACCTTCACCACCTGGACAATGTCGTCGTAGCTTAGCACGTTTTCCGATTCGGTGAACTCCACGCCTTCTTCCGGCATGCAGTACAGGCATCGCAAATTACAGCGGTCCGTCACCGAAATTCTTAAATAGTCATGTTTTCTCCCATACCGATCCTTCAGCTCCTGCATACCGCCACCACCTCTCTATGTACCTTACAGCATAACATTTTTTTCGCTTTTATGGTATTCTAGTAACATCGTAAAGCCCTTATTCAAATTGCTTGCAAGGAGTTGCCAATAGATGAAACATTCGTGGACCATCAAGCTGTTCGCGGGGCTGCCGGAGAGACTTGGAGCGGCCCGGCTGGAGCTCGCGAGCGAAGCGGCGGAGCTCACGGCCGGAGAACTGAAGTCGCAAATAGCGGAGAAGCATCCCGAGCATTCGAACCTGCTCGCGATCTGCTTCGTAGCTCGCAATCATGCCTGTGTATCGGACAAGGAACTCGTATTCGCCTCGGACGAGCTTGCTCTCTTGCCTCCCGTGTCCGGAGGCGAGGAGCTTGCCGTCAATGACGCTGAGGATGCAGTCGACGCGGCGCCCCGCTTTGTCATCACGAGCGAAACGATCCATACGGAAGACGTCCTAGCCAAAGTAATCGTCAAGGAGCACGGTGCCGCCATCGCCTTCGTCGGCACGACGCGGGAGTGGACGCAAGGCCAGCGTACGGTTCGGCTCGAATACGAAGCGTACGAACCGATGGCCGTCGCGACCATGGAGCAGATCGGCAATGAGATTGCCGCAAGCTGGCCCGGCGCGTTATGCGCCATTACGCATCGGGTGGGCGTTGTCGGATTGGCGGAAACGAGCGTCGTGATTGCCGTATCCTCTCCTCACAGGGAGCATTGTTACGAAGCCAGCCGGTATGCCATCGAACGACTGAAACAGATCGTTCCGATTTGGAAAAAGGAAATATGGGAAGACGGCTCCGAGTGGAAGGGCCATCAACTGGGGCCATGGGATCCGACCGCCGGACTTATTCAGCAATAATGGAGGACTCGCATGGATAACAATCGCTACGCCAGGCAGATGCGGTTTCGGCCTGTAGGAGAATCCGGCCAACGAAAGCTGTCGGAAGCACGGGTCGCCGTCGTAGGCGTCGGCGCGCTCGGCTGCGTCATAGCCCAGCATTTGGTGCGGTCCGGCGTCGGATATGTCCGAATAATCGACAGGGATATCGTTGAATGGAGCAATCTTCAGCGACAGCTACTATACACGGAGCAGGACGCGACGGATCTGCTGCCCAAGTCGGAAGCGGCTGCCCGCAGACTGACGGCCATGAATCGTCATGTCGCCATCGAACCGATTTCCGCCGACCTAAGCGCGGACAACGCCGACAACTTGCTGAAAGACGTGGATTTGATTCTCGATGGCACCGATAATTTTACGGTTCGTTATCTCATTAACGATTATGCGGTTCGGGAAGGCCTGCCTTGGATATACGGCGGAGCCGTAGGCGCTTCCGGAATGACGATGACGGTATTGCCGGGCGCAACGCCTTGTTACCGGTGCGTATTTCCCGATCCGCCGCCGCCCGGCGCCTCGGATACCTGCGAGACGGCTGGCGTGATCTCGCCGATCGTCGACGTGATCGGTTCCGTTCAAGCAACGGAGGCGATCAAGCTGTTAACGGGCAACGTCGAGGCGCTGCATGGCACGTTGTTCCAAGCCGATCTTTGGAACCATGCTTGGATGCCGTTATCCATCAGCCATGCCAAACGTCCCGACTGCCCATGCTGCGGCCCAAGCCGCCGCTTCGATTATCTCGAACAATCGGACCATGCTCCTGTCGCCGCCACGTTATGCGGTCGGAACTCCGTGCATCTGTCGCCCGGCGCTGCCGTGAAGCTGGATCTCGGCAAGCTCGCCAATCAGCTTGCGTCCGCAGGCGAAGTAGATCTTAATCCTTACCTGCTTAGGATCAGATTGCATAATGGCATGACCTTTGTTTTATTCGCCGATGGACGTTCCATCATCCAAGGGACCGATGAAACGTCAAAAGCAAGGTCGGTTTATGCCGAATTATTGGGTATTTAGAATCATTTCGTCGTTATTTATATTGCCAATAGGTGGATTGATTGTTACTATCTATATATCTGAGTAAGCTTGACTAATCATAACTAGGGGTGTCTCTATGAGGATTCATGTTACCGATATACAAGACGGAGACCAACTAAGCCACGATATATTCAATAACTACGGGCTGCATGTACTCTCTACGGGAACCAAGCTTTTCAAGAACGAAATTTCCAGACTGCTGCAGCATCACATCGATTTCGTCGATATTTTGGACAGAGCGGCCGCGATTCCCCCCGAAGGACATGGCAGCGGCAATAATCGCACACTGGAATCCACGGTCAATCCCAAGTGGCTTCCTAAAGTGCAGCCCATTTACGAGAACGCTGTCAAACGGTTCGAGAAGCTGTTCTTGAGCGCCTTCGAGCAAGGAATCGTCAACGATTCGGAAGTAACGGAAATCATGCAGCCTCTTCTGAACAATCTCCAGCTCGAGCGCGACGTCGTTTCCATGCTCCTGCTTCTGAATACCGAAGACGATTATACCTATCAGCATTCGGTTCAAGTAGGCATGCTATCGTATTATTTGGCCACATGGCTCGACTATTCGGCCGATGAGGCCGCATCGATCGGCAAAGCGGGATTCTTGCACGATATCGGCAAGAGCAGGATTAGCGGCGACATCCTTAACAAGCCTAGCAAGCTGACCGATGAAGAATTCGAAGAAGTAAAGCGGCATACGTTGTACGGACACGAGATCATCCAAAACTCCTTCAACGAAGACAGTCTGGCGATCGGGGCGCTTCAGCATCACGAGCGGGTGGACGGCAGCGGATATCCTCACGGACTTATGGGAGATGACATCCATCCCATATCCAAAATTATCGCCGTCGTGGACATTTATAGCGCGATGATTTCGGCCCGCGTCTATCAGCAGCAACGCGATTTGTTGTACGTGCTTAAGGAACTGCACAAGCTTAGCTTCAAGGAGCTTGATCCCGTAACCACTCATACCTTCATTAAACATATGATTCCTAACTTTATAGGCAAGCGGGTTCGCTTGAACAACGATCAATTCGGCGTCATCGTCATGACGCATCCGACCGAATTTTTTAGACCGCTCATCCAGACCAACGAGCAGTTTGTCGATCTGACGATCGAACGCCAATACGAGATCGAACATGTCTATCTCTAACAT